>JAPXLT010000025.1:0-27308 GCA_033809415.1 Lentisphaeria bacterium | reverse complement strand
TCATCGAACCGCCAAGACGCCAAGAACGCCAAGGGGACGTTTTAGCATCAAAATTCATGGGGGTTACGTTGGCAGTTTTTTAATGGGTTGAAATTTTGCTCAAAAGTGCTGTTAATTGTTAACCCAACTTTCATCAAAGGGAGGTCTAATGAGTTCATAGAGGCATGTTTCGAAGAAATAACCAGACTGCGAGTAAAGTCGGCTGACAAATCATCATTTTTTCAAAATCTGAGTTCCTGAATCCGTAAAAATGGCGATGCGTTTTTTACTTCACGGATTCAGGTTATTTTTCTCATTTGTATTAAACATTGGTATTTTCCCATACACTCATGATGAACTAATTGCAGTTGTCAATTTTTGGCATTGCAAGTCTGAGCAGTCAGATGCCAAGAACTTATCCTTGGCCTAAATGACTCCTGAATCCGTGAAGTAGCGTCCCGAAAAACAGGGCGTTTTCATTCTCCCAATCACACCGGGAAATGTCTCGTTTTTTAATGGACAGGGACACGATGGACAGAATGGAAACGCCCTGACCTAGCAACTTCTTCGTTCCGTCAAGATATATCACCAATCGGGAATGATATATTATGATACTTAACCCCTGTGCGAAAGCTGCAAAAAGGTAAAATCAACATGCTGAACATCCATGTTAAGAAAAACAAATGCTGGATAATTCCAATTATTATAGGCATAATGCTGGTTTCCATTTACATTTTGTACCGTTATTCACAGGAAATAGAAGTTGGACAAGACTTTCTTGTCGCAGAATCATTTTGCAGCAATGACCAGATAGTCCTAACGATGGCTGGACATGATCGGGTCGTTTTCCGATTCACGCTATCATCCCCTGATCAAAGCGTTGACGATATGTACCTGAAGCTTCAATGCTTAAACAGCGACCAAAATTACAGTCTTAAATTTTTGCGTAAAACGAACAGGAACAAATATTATTATCATTACGTCGCCTTTACTACAGTAGAGGACGAACATGACTATGTCAAAGTCCCATATCTTGAACCGGGGAAATATCTTGTTTCAATTGGTTTTAATGATCATGAGCGTATCGAGAAAATCAAAGGACGGTTAGTTTTAGGGTATTTTTGTAGATACAAGCGCATTCGGCATTACAGAAAGAATCATCAGGTTTATATGGATTTCCGCATCCTACCAAAAAAAATCTAGCGCCCGAATCCATGAAGTAACTTCCTGAAAACACCCTGTCAATCACAAACAATAAGGAACAGAATGATGAATCTAAAAGAAACATGGAAGAATTTTTGGATAAATACATCTTCAAGTATTTCTGGGATTATAGTTCTTTTTACTTTGCTTTTTCTGATAGGACTAGATTGTTGGTCATATTTTATTTTACATTCTGCATCAAGTACAATGTATGTAACCGCATCTGCAATTGGAGGAGTCCTTGTCTATAAATTAATAAAATTAAAAAAAATAAAACTTGATGAAGAGAGAATTGTAGAAGGGAAATTAGCTGTTTGCATAGGATGTGTGGCTGGTATTCTTTGTGCTGTATCTATGATACTTGCTGTCTTAAAACTAATGGAATTGTAAGTGACCATCACAACCGGGACGGTTGCGCCACTTTTTAAACCTGCACCCTGCACCCCGCCCCCTGCCCCCTGCCCCCTGCACCCTGCACCCCGCCCCCTGCACCCTGCACCCTGCACCCTGCACCCTGCACCCTTTATAACGAAACTGAAGGAACAAAACAATGAGTAACAAGCTGGTAAACGTCTGGAATGAAGGATTGACGGGCTATTACGGGCAACTGCTCAGAAGCCAGGCGGCGGCAACCTTCCGCAAGCACACCCTGCCGGAAAACGCGGAGGATTGGAAGCCGGAAGAACTGCGCGAACGGATATGGAAGGCGCTTGGCGTGCGAATCGACCACAGTTTGCCTCTCGAACTCGAGGTCACCGGCACGATTGCCTGTGACGGATACCGGATTGAAAAAATCTGCTATCAAAGCAGACCGGATTTTTTTGTGACCGGCAACCTCTATATTCCGGAAGGCAGCGGCCCCTTTCCGGCTGTGATCAATATGCATGGGCATTGGAGCCAGGGGCGGCTGGCGGAACGGGTGCAGCAACGCGGGCATCTGCTGGCCAAAAGCGGCTATGTCTGCCTCTCTGTCGATGCTTTCGGATCCGGCGAACGCAGCACCCGGCATGGCGAATTCGAGTATCATGGCAACAACCTGGGCGGCTCGCTGATGCAGTTCGGCGAGACGCTGATGGGCGTGCAGGTCGTTGATAATATGCGCGGAGTGGACCTGCTCTGCTCGCTCCCCTACGTTGATGCCGCAAGAATCGGCGCCACCGGTGCCAGCGGCGGCGGCAATCAGACCATGTGGCTGGCGGCCATGGATACGCGTGTCATGGCGGCGGTTCCGGTAGTCAGCGTTGGCAGCTTCCAATCCTATGTCATGGGCTTGAACTGCGTCTGCGAGCTGCTTCCCGATGGCCTTACTTTTACCGAAGAGTCCGGCGTTCTGGCACTGGTTGCCCCTCGCGCCCTGAAAATCTGCAACGGCCTGCAGGACAGCAATCCGACCTTTGCCCCGGCGGAAATGTTGCGCAGCCTGCGGGAGGCTCGGAAAGTTTACCATGCCTTGGGGAAAACTGATCACCTCGAGTGCTATATTTTCAATGCGCCACACGGCTATTGGCCCGATGTCCAGGAGGAAATGCTGGGCTGGTTCGAGTGGCACCTCAAGGGCAAGGGAACCGGCCGATCCTGCGACCTGCCCTTCTACAGACCCCTGCCGGAAGAAGAATTGATGGTTTTCCCAAAAGGACAACGCCCGGCAAAAGTCTGCAACATTGCGGAATACTCCGCCCGAAAAGCGGCGGAAACCCTGGGCGGCAAACGCTCCCCTGACCGGAAGCGGCTCGAGGAAATCCTCCGCATCCGGAAACCTGTCAATGCGGAACTGAAGGAATTATATCCGTCGCAGGGTTGGCGTCGTTTCACCATCAGTGCCGATGATGGACGTCTGATCCCCATGCTGCTGCGCCCTCCGCTTCCCGGCCAAGCTCTGGTCATCGTTTCGGCGCCCTTTGGGAAACCCGATCTCGAGAAGAGCAAGCTGTACCAGGAATTATCCCAGGCGCCTGTCGGGCTGGCCGTGATTGACCTGTGGGGCTGCGGCGAGAATGAAACCGCAAACATTCCCGAAACTCCTGATCGCTGCTTTGCCCGCTCGCTGCTCTGGCTGGGCATGACTCTACAGGGCAAATGGGTAGAAGATTACCGGCTGGCTGAACAATTCCTGCGTGAACTCTTTCCACAAAACAAAATCGCCGCAGCTGGACTTCGGGACAGCGCCATCGCCGCCATCCTCTTCGCGGCTCTCGAACAAAACCCGGTTGACCTCTTCCTGGAACAGGCGCCAACCTCACTGCAATACAGCCCGAAACGAGCAGCAACCTATACCCACGCCATGCTCATACCCAATATCCTCAACTGCGCCGACATCACGGAACTCCTGACCATGGCGGGAGGCAAAATCCACTCGATAGACCCCATCGAATAAACAACCCATTTTTTGTCCACGGAAAGCACGGAAAACTCGGAAAATTTGTAGGGTTGTTGCTTCGACGGATGCGATTGCACGCGGTTTAAAAAGTGGCGCAACCATCCCGGTTGTGATTGATGTTTGCCCTCACACGCTCGAACGCTCCCATGCGCAAGAGGCAGGATGCAGATTGGTCGATCAGTCGCCTTCTGGCATAATGCTTTGCGCCATAGGCGCTTAACCATGCTTAACCCCAGGTTTTAACCTGGGGTGAGGAACCCACCCAAAGACAGTGCCTTGCAAAGGCACCACAATCAGACAGAGAAGTGCTTATACGCCAATGACTTGGAGCTTTCTTTTCAGAAAAATCTTTCACAAAAAAGAAGAAGTTGGGCGAGTGGCGCGGAAAAATTATAGGACTGTTGCATTTCCTCCCCTAAAAAATCTGCGTAATCTGCGGATAAAACAAATCGTTCTCTTGAAGTTTTATATTATGAGACATGACTGATAATAAAAGAAAACTTGGCACTGGCACTGACTTTGACGTGTACCTTCGTCAGACTGAGCCGCACATGCGGGAGCGGGCTGCATCTTGGAAAACTGCGGTCGGCCTTCAGGCGGTTGACGGCTTAAAAACCTCTGAATATCTGCTGGAAACAGCACGACGGCATATCGAGGGCGATATCAGCATCGATGAGGCGAGGAAGCTGATTGACGCTTATTATCAGGCAAAGCCTCGACGGATCGAGCAAGATGCAAAAACGGAAGAAGCGGACCGGGTTTCGGCTAATATCGCCAAATTGCTGAACGAAAGGACGTTTTCGTTCTCCCCTGTCGGATATATTACGCTCCACCGCCGGATATTTGAGGGTGTCTTCAAGTTTGCCGGGCAGATCCGCGATTATAATATCACCAAAAAAGAATGGGTCTTGAACAGCAATACTGTCTTATATGCCGGAGCAGATGAAATCCGTCCGGCTTTGGAACATGATTTTGCCAAAGAAGCCGCGTTCAGTTATCAGGGGCTCTCGCTTATTGATATGATCAGGCATATCGCAAAATTTGTTGCAAATCTGTGGCAAATCCATGCCTTTGGCGAAGGCAATACACGTACAACCGCCGTGTTCACAATCAAATATCTCCGCTCAATGGGATTCGAAGTCAACAACGATCTGTTTGCGGAGCACTCCTGGTATTTCCGAAATGCCCTTGTAAGAGCAAATTACCATAATTTTAAAGAAAACATCAATCCAACTCTGGAGTTTCTAGAACGCTTTTTCCAAAATTTGCTAATGGATGAGCATCATGAATTAAAAAACCGGCACATGCTGGTAAACGCTCACGATAAACTGCCAGCCAACAAAACCCCACAAGCTACCCCACAAGCTACCCCACAAGCTACCCCACAAGCTACCCCACAAGTTGCCAGCAAGCTTAATACCGATAACCCGAATATTTTGAAACTGGTCGCTGTATTGGAAGAAAAGCAAATGACACTCCGAGAAATGCTCGGAACCTTGCATCTGCGTGACCGGAAAAATTTTCTGGAGGCATATCTCCGTCCGGCAATCGAGGCCGGTTTTGTGCGTTTGCTGTATCCGGAGAGTCCCCGCCACCCACGCCAGCAATATCTGCTGACCGCCAAGGGGTTCGCATTACTCGAGGAACAACGCTAAAGCTATGGCCAATGGACATTTCATTTTGCCGTTTGAATAGGTTGCGGGAGCCAGTCCACACCAAGTTTTTTCTGATCGGGTTGGCAATCTTTGATTTTGGGTATACATTATATATCCAGTCAAGGCGTGGTAGCCAAGTGGTAAGGCAGAGGTCTGCAAAACCTTTATTCACCGGTTCGAATCCGGTCCGCGCCTCCATGTTTTTTCTTTGCCTCGACCTTTAGTGGTTTGAGGTATTTTTATATTCTTTGAATACGGATGATTATTTGCCCAGGTGCTGCCGGCAGAGTTTTGTGAATCAAAGTCGATAAATGGCCAGAAAGAATCATATTCCAGAAGATGACGGCGAGGATGCGGTAATTGATAAAAAATCGAAGCGCCGTCTTGCCAAGTCCCGGGAACAGCAACAACGCACCCAGAACCAGCCGGAACCCGCCCCCCATGATGACACGATGAGCCGGGTGGCGCTTTTTTGTCAGGAACAGCGTTGGCGCGAAGCGTTGGCGCTTTGCCTGAAGGCGATTGCAAAGGCGCGCGAGGAGGGTCGTGCGGATGCGGTTGCCGGCCTGAGCATGGCCGCTCATAAAGTTGAATGTTCACTGCGCCGTCAGATGGCGGCTGCGTTCATTGTCAAGGCACAAGAAATGTTGAAGAAGGAGTATCTCCTGGATGTTTGCTAACAATGAAAAAGGCCAGGGCGTGAATAGGGCTGAAGTTTTTGCCAAAATGCTTGGCGAGTTGCCATGGGCAAACTTCAGGTGCTGCATTCAGGCTAACGCCCCCCTCCTGAAATTATGCACATTCGGTGGGCACCGCCTCGAACCACAAAAACGCGACCGCTTAGAAAAAATCGTCTACCGGGAAGCGGAAAAAGCAGAATTTTCCGAGGCGGTCTGCAATGGCATTTTTGCGGCATGGTATCCCGTCAACCAGGATTTGCACCGGAAGCTGGAAGACTATTTCCATTCGGATGAATATCAGAATTATCGCAAGGAGCAAGACCTCACGGACGATGATTATGTCTTGCCGGATGATAAATTCACCGAATTTTTCGTCCTTCGCGAGCAACCCGCCTGGAAAATCCTGCTTTGCTTCAGCCCGCTGAAATTCACCGACAGCCAAGCAGACAGGATTCTGGACGACACCCAGGGCAACACCCAATTGCTCGAACAGATTGCCCAGCTGGAAAAGGAACTTGAGGAGACCCGGCGCAAGGGCAGTCAAAATGCTGCTGAGCTGGAAAGGCTGCGTGCCCGTCAACAGGACGATGCCACCGAGATTCAGGAGCAGAAAAGGCTTGTCCGCAATCAGAAGAGTGATCTCGAGGCCCAACAGCGCAAATTCGAGAGTGCCCAGGCGGAGATCAAGCGCCTGAATCAGCGTTTGCAGGATGCCGACAGCGAGATAGCTGAACGTGAGAAGACCCTGACAGAGGAGCTAAACCGGAATCTCTCCCGTGTCCAGAATGAACTCAACCGGGTCAGCAAGGAATTAAGCACCTGGCAGAGCAAATATGAGGAGCAACGCCTGCTCAATCGCTCTCTGGAAAAGAATGCGCTCGAGGCGGAAAAAGCCAAAGAACAGACCCAGCGCGAATCGGATCTCATTGCCGAACAAATGGCAACGCACGCCAAGTTTGGCGATATGTTGCTGTCCCGGATTGACTGGCCAAAAGTTGGCGCAGCGATGAAGATGACTCCTACTGTGCGCCGCAATTTCAACAGCCTCGTCCGCAAGCTTAATTATGAGGAAGACCGCAGTCTCACCATCGAGGGAACCTTGCCGGAATTCTGGGGAAAACTGATCAAGGATGAAGAAGAACTGATCAAACGGATTTCGCAGAGCAATACGCTCGAGGTGATGAATGGCGATCTGAAGGGCTTCTGGGATCAGGTTTCCGAACTCTTCGCAGATGTGCAGATCAATCTCGAAGCACGCAGCTTCCTGATTGGACTCCTCCAGGACATCTTCTTCCAGAGCATCGACCTGGAAGACCTCGATGCCGACAAGATTCCCCGCAAAAAAAAGAGTAAATAATCGCTGCTACAGCAGTCGAGTGATTTGCTTTTTTCTTTTGATCGTGTATCTTAAGCAATGTCATCAATAAAGGGCGACTAGCTCAGTTGGTTAGAGCGCTACCTCGACACGGTAGAGGTCACAGATTCGAGTTCTGTGTCGCCCACCATATATTCAACCCCCCTGTTTTTTCGTAAAACCGGGGTTTTTTCATATTCCCCCATCAAATCAAAGGCAAATCAGATGTTAGAAATCACGAATATTCGTCAAGGTGCAGTTCTGACTCATTTCCATGGCAAGGAGACGGCTGATTCTTTGACTGTTCCGGTCGAGGGAATTTGCGATCACGGCGGTGAGGTTCTGGTCAATGGGATTCCAGCGGTTTGCAGCGGGCGACGTTTCACCGCATCCGTGCCTCTGACCAAAAAATTCGATGCAATCACCGCCACGGCTTCCAGCGCACTGGGCGAATACAGCCAGAAAATCAAAGTTGTCTGGGACAAACAATCGTTCAAGCGCTTCAATTTTTATATTGACGACAATATTTTCTTTTTCACCGATCTGGCAACGCAACGTCCTAAACACGCCTTTGATCATTTCTATCTGAAGCGGCTCAAGGAAATCCATCAGCGTTGGGGCTTTAAGCTCACCTTGAACTGCTTCTATCACAATGCCCACCAGGAATTCACCCTGGATCAAATGCCGGATTGCTACAAGCAGGAATTCATCGATCAGTCCGACTGGCTTAAATTCTCCTTCCATTCCCGCAGCGAATTCCCCGACCGGCCCTACGAGGAAGTCGCCTTCGAAGACTTCTGCGCGGACTATGATCTGGTGCGCGATCACCTGATCCGCATTTGTGGGGAAGAATCTTTCATTGCCCCGATCAATGTGCACTGGGGCGCCTTGCAGCCTTCCTGCGCGGAGGAATTCATCCGCCGCGGCAGTCCTTGCAGCACCTGTACCATGCGCCCCTTTGTCTCGGGCGGGCCGAGTTCTGCGGCACGCCTTGGCAAGAAGAGCGACATTGCCGCCGTGCAGCAATCCAGCGCCCTCACCCAAGGTGCCGCATTTGGCGCGGAATATTTCCATCGTCCGGAAGAGGACAGCTATCTGCTGCGTGAACGCAAATACTACAACTTCGAGCTGGGCGTTTTCATTGCCCGTGGCGCCATATGCTGCAACCTCGTTCCCCTCGAGGAAACTCCCGCAAGGCTGAAGAATTACTTTGCCCTGGCAGACGAGACCGGCAATGAAGTTTTCGGCGCCGCCAGCCACGAACAGTACTCCTTCCCATACTACAACAATTATCTGCCCGATCACCTTGACCGTATCGAGCTGACCGTCAAAATGCTGGTCGAATATGGCTGCAAACCAGTCTTCTTCAGCCAAGGACTTATGGGAAACCTAGCCTGGGACAAGTAACATCCACAACCCATTTTTGTCCACGGAAAACACGGAAAGCGCGGAAAAAAGGCCGCTGTTGCTCCTTACCGGAGAACAGCGGCCTTTTTTGTAATGCCTCTGTAGTGCAGGGTTTAGGGGAATGGGGTGCGTAGTGCGGGGTGCGTAGTGCGTTGGGAACGGGTGCAGGGGGCACAGATTTAAAAAGTAGCGCAACCGTCCCGGTTGTGATTATTCTGACTGTCGTGGGGTGCGGGAGGGGGATGTTCTTGTCCTGTCCACACTGCCCACCACGTCTGACCCGCACCACGCACCACGCACTACAGACGTATTACCCTTTTTTATCTTTTTTTATTTTTTTATCTTTCCGGGGTTGACAAGATAAAGTCGGCAGAGTAGATTAACCTGTGCAACTAGCTAGATAGGTGTAAACGATGCGCACAATCGATAAAATCAGGAAATACATCAACCAGCGACTGGCATCCGGCGAATTGAAGGCTGGCAGCCGCCTTCCCTCGTCCAATGAGATGATGAGGTTGTTCGAGTCCAGTTACGCCACCGTGCGTTTGTCGTTAAGGAAGCTTGCTGACGAAGGTCTGGTCGATGTGGCCAATGGGCGAGGATCATTTGTTGCCGGTGCCAGGAAGCTGGACGTTATTTTTTATTGTTTGCCAACATCCGTTGAATTTGATCAACTCGAACGCCTCCTCGAAAAACATATCAACAAAAACTGTCTGCATTTAAATATCCATTTGAGAAATGTATTCAATTTAATAACGGGACGGGAAACAGGCGCACCCGACAATGTCAACAAAGTTGTCATCGTTGAATGTGCGCCGGAGATGACCTACAATATTCCTGGCCTGTACAACTTTATCGATTATGACGGCTACAGTGACTTGCTGAGGAAACTGATGCCGGAAACGATGGAAACCATGAATGGTGGATTGCCGTTTTATTCCTATACCAGCCAATTGGCGGTCAACGACGAGCTGTTAAGGAAAACCGGCTTCCCCATGGAGCAAATCACCGGTGATTTCCTGTGGTGGGAAGATTTCGTGGCTGCCTGTGGAAAAGTTAATTTATGTCCAGCGTCTTTTGACTGGAAGCGGGAGGCAAAATGGCCTTTCAATAATTTATATTGTCCGTTCTTCAGCTTGAAATTGCACGAAACAAACTCCCTGGAGGCATTGCTTACTCCCCGAAAACCATATTTTGAGGGCTATGCGGGCAGACGTCTGCTGGAAATCATCGGCGACTGTAAATTCTCTTACTCGCAGGAGTATCCGTCTTTCTTTGAAGGTAACGCAGTAATGAATCTTTCTCAATCATCATGGATAACAGTTCAAAATAAAAAACGCGCCAACATCAATGTTAATGATCTCAAAATAATCCCATACCGCCTCAAGGGGAAAAATATCATTAATCTGCAAACCAATAATCTGCATACCTACATCAGTCCGACCGCAAATACTGAGGAAAAGTCGCGCATCTGGAAGCTTTTGCAGCTGTTGCTGTCCAAAAGTTTTCAAAAAGAATTTTGCGGCATGAGCGGTTCGGTGTCAGTTCGCAAGGACCTTGCGGCAAAGGACTACGCTTGGTATTGCGACGAATTCGCCTCGTTTATGCCGACGGCAGGCGACATCATCATTCATAACCAGGTGTTTTCCCGCAGCATGAAAGCTTACTTAACCGCACTCATCGAACAATACAAGTTCAACCACGCGGACAAGAATGTGATCCTCAAATTCATGGACAACAAAATTCAACAATAATCCTTGCAAATCGAGAGCAATACAACAAAGAACAAAACTTAAAGAACCAAAAGGAGATCGGACGATGCCCACCCAAAAAACTCACAACTGCTTTACACTTATCGAATTACTAGTAGTCATAGCGATCATCGCGATTTTGGCCTCGATGCTTCTGCCTGCTCTCGGGAAAGCCCGCAACAAAGCCCATGCCATCCATTGTATCAGCAATCTCAAGCAGATAGGCTTGGCTCTGGATTTCTACACCAACGACTACGATGATTATTATCCACGTCGCTATCCCAATTATGTAAACGGTCTAGATAGATATCCGGAGGGTGTTCTGGTCACATTGGGGTATCTGCCTGGAACGACCATTAGTCCAAGCTCCCAAAACGATACCATCACTGCATGGTCTCCGGTCATCGCCTGTCCCGTACAATGGCGCATTCATAATCAGAATCCCTTGAGAAGAACTTACGGCTTCAATTATGACGTTTTCCCGTGGAATGGGGTCAACATTCACCGCACGCAGATAAAAAAATCTAATTGCGGGCTGGTGACGGATGGGAACTGGAGTTGGTCTAATTCTTGCTTCAGTCTTGATGTACACGGGGGTGCCTATCCTGAAATCATTCATGATGGGAGATTCAACGTTCTCTTTTTCAACGGGGCGGCAGGGGCTGTTCGACGGGATGCGGTTCTCGCAACTATCTTCGTCATGAAATAAACCACAACGAATAGGAAGGGAAAAAATGAAGTGTTTATTGTTTGTCTTGACTGGGCTGCTGGCGTTGAGCGTCCATTCGCAGTGCTTGTACCAGACCAGTTTTGAAGCCGAAGGCGAGCCTTTCGGCAATTGGCAGATTAGTGGCACCGTCACCGACGGCGGCGCAACCTCCCTCAAGGCGCATTCCGGTAAAAGTTCAATGTCGCCGGGCTATGGCGACGGCAAATATGGGGCAAGCAAAAAAATTGATTTTGATCCTCCGCTGAAAGCCGAGAGCATATGGGTGTCCTACTGGCTGTATGCCGACAGAACGGTCAGCTATTTGAGTTTCATGCACATTTCCGGTCAAAATGAAAAGGGGGAGAAAAAACATGCCGTCTACTTTTTAGCCAACCATAATTATGTCTGTCTCGGCTATCAGCAAAAGGTCTTCAGCACGGGGCCATTGCTCGGCATGTGGCATAAATATGAATACGAGCTTGATTTTGCAAAGCAGCGGTATAATTTTTACCTGGATGGCAAACGGATCGCGGAAGACATGGCATTCGACCACATGGCCAGAGGCGCCGAGGGCAAGATCATCAATCTCACCCAACTTAGCCTGGGGGGAACCGGCTCCAGTGAGGACGCCACTTTTTATGACGACCTCTACATCGGCACCGAACGCGCGCCCGACCAGCTCGGCGGACGCATGCAGCAAGTCGCCGGCAACATCGACACGCGGGTTTTCATGCAGATCGGCAGGCTCGGCGGGACGGCGCCGGCAGTGGACGGCAAGCTCAACGATCCATGCTGGGAACGCGCCGCTGCCTTTTCGCCAATGGCAAGCAACATGGGAGGCGGCAATACGAATTACACCCAAGCATACGCCGCCTATGACAATGAAAACCTCTTTATCGCAGTTCGCGCCTGGGATGAGGAGCTTGATCCGGTGAAAAACCAGCTTCACCAGATAGTCAAAGGAAAAACCGGGGCAAACGCCAATTCCTGGAATGCGGATTCCATCGAGGTCTTTGTCGCCCCCAGGCAAAACTCCCCGGATCAATATTTTCAGTTTGGCTTCAACCTCGCCGGGGGCTATGACGCCATACATCCGCAGAAATCCATCCAATGGGAATCCGGCGTCGAATCAGCGGCACAGCTGCTTGACCACCGCTGGGAAATGGAAATAAGAATCCCGCTCAAGGCTTTGGGCGTATCAGGGGATTTAGCCGGCAAGCGCTGGTTCTTCAACCTCTGCCGCAACAAACACGGTGGCAACCAGAAAAACGCCGTCTGGTCCCCGACGAATGGTTCATTCCACAATTACAGCAGATTCGGCGAAGTGGAATTTGTCGCCCGGGCTCCGCGCATCGAATTGAAGGAAAAGGCGATCTCATCCGGTAAGGAGGGCGGCAACGAGCTGAATTTCAAAATCACTTCGGACCAGGATCAAACCCTGACCTTCCGCAATTTTGTCAGCTACCAGAACGCCGACAGCGCCGTCGCCGAGGACTCCGTTCAAGTGCGGGCGGGGAAAACTACGGAATTCAGGAACAGCTACTTCGTTGCGGCAGGGACGCCTGAAAGGAAAAGCAGCGAAAGCTTCAGCTGCAATTACGAGATACGTGACGCGGACGGCAAGTTAATCCAGCGTTCTGCCACCACCACTTTCCCGCTGGATCGCTACGCTCCGCTCAAGAACAAGTTCATGTGTACGACCAGCAATGTTATTATCAAATATTTCGACAGTCTTCATATCAACCAGGACTCGGCCCGCTCAATGCAGCTGCTGTTGCAGGTTGATGAAAAACTCCTGCCCAAAACAAAAAAAGTTAACTTTCAGGTGGAGATGCCTGAATACATTTCGCTTTTCGATCTTGACGCCAAAGACAAAACATCCTGCATCCCTACTGATATCAAAGAGGAAATCATCGTCAGGGACGGCAAAAAATACCGCCGGATCAGCATGGATGTCGACAGCAAATGGCTTTATACATTGGATGGGATCGGAGCCGGCCCGAAGCAGCGCCGGTATGGCAAATGGGTTTTAATAACCTTCGACTGCGCCAAAGACGCCCCCCTCGGCGGCGGCGAAAAAATCACTTATGCAAGCAGCGCCCATATTGATGGGAAAACCTATCAAAGCCCGGAAGCCAGCATGAGTCTGCACGTTTTGCCGCCGATCAAAGGCGCCCGATTTCCGACTTCTTATTTAATGCAGTATGACATTGGTCCGTGGATGATAACACTCAGCAAAATGAGCTATAATGAATGCGAGAGATTTTTGGACAACCTGGAGCGAGCCGGCGTCAACAGCGTTTCCTACAATGAATACGGTATGAACAAAGACCAGCTCAAACAGATACGCAATCGTAGTTTCTCTATCTATGCATATATCCCCGTAAACGCGGCAAGGAGTTACCGGTCGAATGCTTTCCCGGGCGCGGAGGAATACCTCAAAAAACATCCGGACTACAGAGCGGTTGACCGGAACGGCAAAAGCCATGACGATGGGATTTGCTTTGATATCGTCTCCCGGGAAGACAGCCCCTATGATGAAGAGATGTACACTTGGATGGCACCTTATGCCGAAGAATTTGATGCTCTGTTGTGGGATTACGAAGTGCCTCCGGCGGCTGCACGCAGCTTTTGTTTCTGCGAGCGCTGCCTGAATGCTTTTGCCGAATATGCCGGCCTGCAATCAGTAAATCGCGATGATGCGGCCACGAAGCATCTGGCGAAGTGGACAGAGTTTCAGGCACGAAGGGGAGCCAAAATATGCCAAAAACTCTACAATGCCGTCAAGAAGGCGAACCCGGAATGCGAACTTTGGTTCTATTCCGGATACCAAAGTGAAAGCACCCTTAAAGCATATTCCGTGGATTGGAGCCTTCTGGGTTCCGTCATAGACCGTGCATTCTGTGGTTACGGGCGTCCGTTGCAGCAAATCAAAGACACCAAGGCCGCCATCGGCGAAAAGAAATTGGTCCTGGGGCTGCTCATGCTGGTTTGGTATGGCTCGCAGTATGATTATACCCATTTCAACAACAGCCTCTGGCGCAGGCTGACGGACTCCGACGGTGGAGTCTTGTTCTACGTCGATATGCAAATGGATGGACGTTTTTTCGATGCGGTCGGCAAGGCGTCCGTCGTTATCAACGATCATTTTGAATTCTTCGATAAATACCAGCGCGGGGATGACTTATGCAGAATACAAGGAACGACCGCAGATAATATGACCGTCCTGCGCAATCCTGCCGGAGAGCGCATCATCGTTCTCTTCAATGCTCTTGGGCAAGCCAAGGAATATACATTGGAAAACCTGAATGTCCCTCCAGGCGCCAGGCTGAAGGACGAATTCACAGGCAAAGTCTACGACAACCCGGAAAAGGCAACCGTCACCGTACCAGGCAATGATGTCAAAGTATTGAGCCTGAAAAAGACATAAGATTTTTTAACCACGAAATACACGAACAGACACGAAAAAAGGCCGCTGTTGCTCCTTACCGGAGAACAGCGGCCTTTTTTTCATCCGTTTAATATTTCATGACCTCTGTCAAGTCGATGACCTTTTCCTGGGTGATGGACTTGAATACGGCGTCGCCGATGGAAATGGCGTTGAGCCCATCCTTTGAGGTTGCCAGGATGTCGTAAGGACGATCCTCCTCGATACCCAGGAAAACATCTTCCAGGATTCCGGAGTCGCCGCCGCCATGTCCGCCGACGCCGGGTTTCACCGCAATGCGTTCGCGTGAAGCAAAAATCGGGTAACAGTCAACGTAGTGGTCTGTTGCACGCGGGCAGGGAAATGCCGTCGAGCCGGTGCCGCCCCATTCTTCAGCCTCGATGCGTCCATGCGTGCCATTGATAGCAAGCCGATACCCCTCGTATGGCGTCGAGAAATTCGCGGAGTAGTTCAGCAGGATGTTATTCGCATACTTGACGTTGGCAACAATCGTATCCTGAATGTTGATTTCTGAATCGAAAATGCACATATCGGGACGATAAATTTCAGGCGTATAGAGAACACCCAGCTTCTCGTCAAAAGAATCAAGGTGATCATCATGAATCTTTGCGACAGTCGCACGTGTCTCCCAACGGGATTTGTAGGCGCATTTACGGCGCTCATCACAACTGGTACAATGGCGTCCATCTTTTTTTGACGGATTGAAGGGACCGTTCGGTCCATAGTGATTGAGCGCACCGAAGGCATGGATTAGATACGGGTCGGGTGAGCCGATCCACCAGTTGACCAGATCAAAATGATGGCTCGCTTTATGAATCGAGAGACTTCCGGAGTTTTCGCGCATGCGGTTCCAGCGATTGAAGTAGCTGGCGCCGTGATGAATGTCGATGTACCAGTTGAGATCGACATGGGTGACCCGTCCAACTTTACCGGCCAGGACAAGTTCCTTGATAAGCTTGTGCTGGGGATTGTAGCGATAGTTAAAAGTACAAGTCACTTTGCCTTTGGATTTCCTTTCCGCTTCGCGTACCTTGATCGCATCCTCCCAGTTCGTGGTCATCGGTTTTTCCGTGATCGCATCGAGACCTTTTTCCAGCGCCTTGATGATGTATTGGGCATGGGTACAATCCTTGCTGACAACAAAAACCGCGTCTGGGCGCGTTTCCTCGATCATTTTGTCAAATTCGTCCGGCATATAGGTCGGGACGTTTTCTGTGCCAGGAACCTGCTTTTTGCAGATTTTGAACCGCATCGGGTCAATATCGAGCATTCCGACGAATTCGGCGCAATTTGAAAATGTTTCATAGATGGGTTTGATCCACATGGCGATAGCGCGCCCGGAAACCCCACAGACAGCATAACGACGTTTTTGCATTTTTTACTTTTCTCCTTAGTTGCTTGAGGTGGATTATCGTCCACAACCTATTTTTTAATCACGAACCGTAATACGTCAGTGCGTGGTGCGTGGTGCGGGTCAGACATGGCGGACAGTGTGGACAGGACAAGCCCCCCCCGCACCCCCACGACAATCAGGGCATCGCAACCGGGACGGTCGCGCCACTTTTTAAACCGCATGCAATCTCATCCGTCGAAGTAACAACCCTACAAATTTTCCGCGTTTTCCGTGCTTTCCGTGGTTAAAAAAGAAAAAGATCAGAACTTGCGGACACCATCGACAAACGCGGCGACAACGCTGAAATCGTCTGCCAGGACAGCAATATCAGCAACGAAGCCTGCTTCGAGTTTGCCCAGTCCGGGCAAATTCAAGTCCTGGGCCTGATTCCAGGCCGTTGTCTGAATCACTTCAGGCAATGCCTTTCCGGTCACTTCGAGTACATTCTTCAGAGCGACATTCATTTGTAGCGTGCTGCCGGCAAGCGCCCCATTGCTGGCCAAACGGGCAGCGCCATCGGAAACCACAACCGCCAGGCCGCCTAACTGATAATTGCCATCTGGCAGCCCGGTCGCCTCCATGGCGTCAGATATCAGCAGAATTTTCTCGATCGGCTTGCATTTAAAGGCCAGGTTGATCATATCCGGGCAAAGGTGAATCTTATCGCAGATCATCTCGATGGCGACATCATCTTCATACAAGCCGGCACCCACCAGGCCAATCTCCCGATGATGGAGTTTAGTCATCTGATTGCAGAAATGCGTCAGGCGGCGCAAGCCGAATTTCATGCCTTCCCGGAACTGCGCATAAGTCGCATTCGTATGTCCGCAACTGCAAGCAATCCCCGCTTTCTGCAACTGCTTGGTAAATTCCAAGCTGCCTTCTATTTCGATGGCATAGGAAACCAGAGCCACCGGTGAAATCGCGTGCAGCCGCAAGACCTCTGCAATATCCGCCTTGCGCAGATATGCCGGATTTTGTGCGCCGGCACATTCCGGGTTGATGTAAGGTCCTTCCAAATGCGTTCCAGCCACCTTGCTGCCAGTTGGAGACTTCCGGTAGGCTTCCACGTTTTTCAGGCTGGCAGCCAGTTTCTCTTCGGAGAGGGTCAAGGTTGTCGGGCAGAATGTGGTAACCCCTTCCCGAAGTTTGGCTTCGCCGATAATGCGTACCGCATCAGGATGCTCGCTGGTTGTCTCATAGCCCATCCCACCATGGCAGTGGACATCAATGAATCCCGGCACCACCAGTTTCCCGGCAGCATCATATTCTTCAGAACAAGTCGGCAACTTTTCGCCTGCTGGATAAATCTTCCGGATCAAACCATTGTCCAGCTCGAGAGAGGCATTGCGCATCTCGAGACCAGGCGAAACCAAATGTGCATTTTTCAGCAGGACGGACATGTTATTCTCCTTTTGTTGGATTTGCCAATTTCAGGCTATCGAAATACAGAGGACTTCTTTTTAAACAACGAAAATCACGAAAAGACTTGGCGTGGGCTGCCCCCACAACCCATTTTTTAACCACGAACCACACGAAAAAACACGAAATTTTTATAGGGTTGCTGCTCTGACGGATGAAATTGCATGCTGATTAGCAGTCTAGTTGGTTGTTTTTTCTGACAGATCGGCGAATTGGCATAACATATTACGCCGTAGGCGTTTAACCATGCTTAACCCCAGACTTTAGTCTGGGGTGAGGAACCCACCCAAAGACAGTGCCTTGTAAAGGCACCACAATCAGACGGAGAAATGCTTATATGCCAATGACTTAGAGCTTTCTTTTCAAAAAATCTTTCCCAAAAAAGAAGATTTTGGGCGATTGTAGTCCGAAAAAAATCATGGAAAGTGGCTTTGACACATTACTTTTTTTCATTCCGGTCGTTTTTCACTGTTGGCAGGAAGATTGCAAAGTCACAGCCCTGCCCTGGTGAGGACGTGACATGCAGCCA
This sequence comes from Lentisphaeria bacterium, assembly GCA_033809415.1. Classification (GTDB taxonomy): domain Bacteria; phylum Verrucomicrobiota; class Lentisphaeria; order Oligosphaerales; family Oligosphaeraceae; genus JAQVUB01. The sequence goes on along the minus strand of JAPXLT010000025.1, from coordinate 9,401 downwards.
GCCATGATGATTCATGATGCTGCCATAGACCATAGCCAGCCCCATTCCGGTTCCCTTGCCGGTTTCCTTCGTGGTGAAGAAAGGGTCGAACATCCGCATTTTGGCGTCCTCAGGAATCCCGCAGCCATTGTCCCGCACCCGGATGCAGATAAAGGCTTCTCCGGAACTAGCCGAATCTGGGCGATATTCCCATTCCGGCATATCGCTACGGGCAGCTTCCGCACGCAGGACGATTTTCTTCTCACCACTGACTTCTTCGAGGGCATCTCGGCTGTTGATCAGTAAATTCAGCAATACCTGGGTCAACTGGTTTTCATCCCCCCGCACCAGCAGCTCGGTCGGCTCGGTCATGACTTTCAGGGTGATTCCCTTTGCAGTGGGGCGAAACAACTGGGCAACCTGATCCAGAAGGATTTTGACATCAATGATGGTCTCATTGTATTTGCCTTTGCGGGCAAAGCCGAGTAGCTGAGTAGTCAACAAAGCCGCCCGATGGCAGGCTTCTGAAATATTATTCAGCAAATCACGGTTTACGCCGGTGTCACTGTCATGCGCCAGCAACGTTTCCACATTGGCCTGGATACTGTGCAGAAGATTGTTGAAGTCATGCGCAATTCCCCCGGCCAGCTGCCCAATCGACTCGAGACGCTGGGAATGCATGGCCTGCTCGAAAATATTCTGCTTCTTGCGAGCTTCCGCGTGCTGTGCGGTCATATCCCGGGCAATCAGCAGGGCAATGTGCCGGGTATCCAGAGTGCCGGGAGAAATGTTGACATCGACCTCAAGAACCCGATCACCGGAAAGTTCGAGCTGCAAATTCTGAAGTTGGAGAGTCTGTGGAATTTCCTGATCTGAAAAATCCAGCGAATCCCAGATCTGGCGCCAATCCATCGGACGGTTTTGCTCATCGCGAAAACATTTAGGCAGGATAAAATCCACTGCCGGCAGACGGTGTCCGAGCTGATTCGAGGCCGTTTTATTGGCATTGATTACCTTGCCGTCTTCATCGATCAGGAAGACGAATTCACTGCTGTTGTTGACCACGATCTGATAGCGGTCCGACCACTCTGCCAGCGAACGGCGCATGCGCCCGGTACTGTGAAAATACGCAAAGAAATCGAGGAAGAATCCGAATGCTTTACGATATCGCAGTTCGTGCTGGACGTTGCGCCGTGCAAAAGTCAGATAGACATGACCAAGGATGGACAGCCAGCCCATCGAGAGCAGGCGCATATTCCAGTTGAAAAAAGACAAGGTCTCCTTTTGAGTGCGGAAATCCTGAAAATACACGTACAGGGAGAGGGTCGTTTCATTGAGGACAAGGAAAACGCAGAAAGCCATAAAGATCGCCACGCCGAACCAGAGCTTACGGTTTCTGGCCGTTTGATACACAACGGGCAGCAGCAGACAGGCACAAAGATAGGCTGCTGCGCAAAGCATCATGCTATTGCTCGTCACATGGAGGAAAAATTCCTGTTCCACACTGGCAACCCGCTGGGCCAAAGCCGGATCGACATTGCCAAAAATCACCAGTGACAGGCAGAAAAAACAAATCAGCAACAGGAACAGTCCAAGAAAGAACCGATGGGCAGCCATGGTGCCCTCGATCTCATAGACCACCAAAAGCATCAGCAGAAAGGGAAGCCACATCATCCCGGGTCCCAGACTGCTGAACATGCCATGCGATAAAACACCTTGAGAGATCCTGGGAGAATCCACCACCAGAGCCACAATAAAAAACATGCCCAACAGCAAGTACAAGGGCGCCATACCAATGGCACGGCGGAATGCATGCAACACAATCGCTATCAGAGCCAGAGCAGTTAATTCTAATTGACTGATCAGAACGGCAGACATCAGGAGTCTCACGGACGGGACACGGACGGGACACGGACGGGACACGGACGACTATTCAGTCGGAGAAGACGTTATGTGTTGATGGCACTTATTTTGCAGTTCCAGACTCTTCCGGCTTCTTCTCGCCCTCCGGCTTCTTCTCGTCCGGCTTCTTCTCGTCCGGCTTCTTCTCGTCCGGCTTCTTCTCGTCCGGCTTCTTCTCGTCCGGCTTCTTCTCGTCCGGCTTCTCGCCCTCCGGCTTCTTCTCGCCCTCCGTTTTCTTGTCTTCCGGCTTCTTGTCGTCCGGCTTCTTGTCGTCCGGCTTCTTGTCGTCCGGCTTCTTGTCGTCCGGCTTCTTGTCGTCCGGCTTCTTGTCGTCCGGCTTCTTGTCTTCCGGCTTCTTGTCTTCCGGCTTTCCTGGCTGCTTCTTTTTCAATCCAGGAAATGCATTTGCCTGGGGCGGCTTTTTGCCTGGCGGTGTAGGCAATCCCGCGCCTGGCAGTTTCGATCCAGTGGTCGGCGGCGCAATGGGGGGGGTACCGTCTTTTACGGGGGGTGAAATGGGCATAGGACTGGCTGGAGGGGCTTTTTTCACCAGCATCGCGAGGGATTTCCGCAAGCTGTAAAAGAGAACGAAAAGACCGATCGAGACCAGGACGAGAACACACCATGACAGCACCGACTGCCATCCAGTGCAGCGCAATCCCATCAGCAATGCGTAGAACCAGATCAAAACCCCGCCATGAATCTGCATCATCTGCATCTTCTGTGCACCAGCATTGGCGTCAATCTCAGCCTTGCGCTTTTCCACCATCCGACGCTCGAAAGCAGCCTGCTTCTCTTGCGCAGCACGTTCAGTCTCCTTGCGAAATTGCTCCATCTCAGCCTTGCTTTTGGCTTCATTGTCTGCCAATTCAGCGCGAAGCTTTTCCAGCTCCCGCTGCGATTGCGCCAGAGCCTCATCGTCTTTGACTTTAACAACCTGCAAACCGGACTTGCGTGCTTCCTCGATCAGCGATTTCACTGCTGCTTCACGCTTTTCAGCTTGCTGCAGACGAGCCTGGGCTTCCTTTTCACGATCCAATGAATCGGCCTTGAGTTTCTCTGCGTCAGCACGAGCTTTTTCTAGAATCTGGCTGCTCTCAAGTTCAGCCTTTTTCTTCATCTCTTCATGCAAAGAAGCAGCTTTTTCCTGCAATGCCTTCTTAGCAGCTTCCTTCTGCGCCTCAAATTTCTTCTTCTCCTCAGACAGTTCCTTAAGCTGAGACTCCTTCTGCTGGCGTGCCTCCGAAAGCAGTTTTTCCGCATCTTCGCGCTTTGTTTTCGCTTCCTTTTCAGCTGTAGCCAGGATATCGTCCACTTTCTGACGTGCCTCTTCAACCATCGTGCGGGCTTTTTCAAGCAAAAGCTTCTGCCCCTCCTCGCGCTTTCCAGCAAGCTCCTTCTCAACCTGTTGAAAACCCTCTTCACGCTTCTGGCGAATTTCCTTCTCGAGCTTTTCAACAATGGTCTTTTTCGTCTCGGCCAACTGCTGATCCAGAGTTGCCTGGGCCGTTGCCTGGCGTTCCGCGATCTCTTTCGCCAAAGCCGCCTCAGCCTCCTCCTTCCGGTGTGCCAGCAGACGTTCCACTTCCGCCGTCCGTTCCTGCGCTTCCTTCTCCGCTTTGCTAATGATCTGGTTGCTCTCCTTTTCCGCACGCAGACGCGCCGCTTCCAGAGTCAACTCCATTTCTTTTTCAGCCTGGCGGCGGGCCGTCTCAACCATCCGCTCCATCTCCTGGGCAAAGCCACCCCCCATCGGCGAATGGTAGCCGCCCGTTTGTGAAGTTTCTCCCGGCAAATTCGCAGTAAGAGCCTGGTATCCGGGCGGCGGGACTGCCACAGTAGCAGTCCCCCCCTGCGAACCGCTGGCAGGAGAAGGAGCACTACCAGTGACCGGAGTCGGTCGGGCAACCCTCAAGGGACGAGGTGCCGTCCCGGCACGGACAGCGCCGGAACCACTCTCTTCCTGCATTGCCTGCTTGCATTTCGGACAAGCCAGGTCAGGCAATGGAGCATCAAGCGCAATCCGCGTCCCGCATTGTTGACATAGGTATTTAATTGACATATGCTTATCCTCTCTTTAATGGACAATGGACAGGGACAAGAATGGACAAAATGGACAGGATGGACAGGAATGGACAAAATGGACTACTGAATGGACAATGGACAGGGACAGGAATGGACAAAATGGACAATGGACTTTCCAACCGATCAGCCGTCCGTGTAAAGTCCGTGTAAAGTCCGTGTAAAGTCCGTGTAAAGTCCGTGTAAAGTCCGTGTCCGTGTTCTCCTTCATGCTTTTCGCAGGCTGAAGCGTGCTTTCACTCCGTTTAATTCCACTTCATGCGCACCGGAGTTCTGCACAAATTCCAAGCTGAGAGCCAAGGTCTCTGACGCAATATAATCCCCTTGCGCCTCGATGGCTGCCCGAACTTCGGAAGGTCCGTCATATTCTATGTGAATCCGGTCCGTCACCTCGAATTTCAGTTCTTTGCGCAGATTTTGCAGTTTACTGACGATTTCACGGGCCCATCCTTCAAGAATCAGGGCGTCGTCCAGGCGTGTATCCAGCGCCACAGTGATATCCCCTTCATTCGCCACAGTGAGGCCTTCGCGCTCATCACGCTGAACCAGAACATCATCCAGAGCCAAGCAAACCTCTTCGCCATCAGCAAGTTGTACAGTGCAGTTCCGCCCATTCAGCAAAACATTGATTTCTTCGCCGCCCAAGGCAGCGATGGCACGTCCCAGCTCCCGCATTTTTTTCCCGTATTTCGGACCAAGCTTCTTTAAATTCGGCTTGGCGCTCAAATACACCAATTCTTGCTCATCAGCGCGAATCAGGACTTCCTTGACATTCAACTCATCAGCAATCACCGACGACATCTCAAGCAAATCCGCACGTACCGACGAATCAGCCGAAACCAGAAGAGCACGAGACAGAGGCTGACGGATCTTCAACGATGTCTGAGAACGCAAATAACGCCCAAGGGAAACCGCCCGCATGGTGCGAGACATGCGGATGTTAAGAGCTTCATCACGGCTCTCCTCCTCGATCTCCGGATAATCGCACAAATGCACGGATTCGGGCATCTCTTCCGAACGAAGATTGCGATAGATATTTTCCGTGATAAAGGGAATGAAGGGGCAGGCCAGCTTGCAGAAAGTCAGAAGAACATGATACAGAGTCTGATACGCTTCATCCTTGTCCGCATCGTTGCTGCTTTTCCAAAAACGCCGCCGGCTGCGCCGGATATACCAGTTGGTCAAGTCCTCGATAAACCCGGTAAAACGGGTCGCCGCTTTCTGCAGATCATAAGCATCCATCGCAGACCGCAAGTCCGCTGTCGTCGCCGACAAGCGGGAGAGAATCCAACGATCCAGCACATGCGCTGGATTCACCGGGCAAGTCGCTTTCCCGGATGCAGGGCGCCAATGATCTACCCGGGCATAGGTGACCAGAAAACTGTAGGAGTTCCAAAGAGGCAAAAGAACCGTCCGCATCACTTCCCGTACCGCCGCCTCGCTGAAACGCAAGTCCTCGGCACGAACGACCGGCGAGGAAAGCATGCAAAGGCGCAAAGCATCGGCGCCATAGCTGTCGATCACCTCCATCGGGTCCGGATAATTCTGCAAGCGTTTCGACATTTTGCGGCCGTCTTCAGCAAGAACCAGCCCGTTGACAATGACATTGCGAAACGCCGGGCGGTCAAACAAGGCCGTCGAGATCACCACCAGTGTATAGAACCAGCCACGTGTCTGATCCAAGCCTTCGGCAATGAATTCGGCAGGGAAGCTCTTCTCCACCTTCTCCTTGTTTTCGAATGGATAATGATGCTGCGCGTAAGGCATCGAGCCGCTCTCGAACCAGCAGTCCAACACTTCCGGAGTGCGCCGGTACACCTTACCGTCCCGGCGAATCTCGATGGGGTCGATAAACTGTTTATGCAGGTCCGTCACCTTTTGGCCGGAGAGTTCCTCGAGTTCCGCGACCGATCCGATGCAAATAATGTCCGACGGGTCTTCCGTATTGATCCATAGCGGGATGCAGGAACCCCAGAAGCGGTTCCGACTGATGTTCCAGTCCTTCGCATCCGCCAGCCAATTGGCAAAGCGCTTTTCGCCGACGTATTCCGGCATCCAGCGGATTTCACTGTTGCTTTTCAGCAGGCGTTCACGCATATCCTCGACGCGCACGTACCAGGCTTCGATCGCCCGGTAAATCAACGGCGTGTCGGTCCGTTCGCAGAACGGATAACTGTGCACAATCGTCGATTGCTGTATCAGCTTGCCATTCTGTTTCAAATGGCGAATGATCCCCTTGTCAGCATCCTTGCAGAATTGACCGGCAAACTCCGGCACCTCCGAAGTGAATTTTCCGTCTTCATCGAGGGGATCGACCAGTTCAATGCCCTCCTCCCGGCAGACTCGATAGTCATCTTCGCCGTAGGCAGGCGCTATGTGAACGATCCCTGTGCCGTCACTGGTCGTTACAAAATCATCACTGAGGATGCGGAAAGCATTTTTGCGCTCTTCCGCAAAATAGGGGAAGATCGGCTCGTATTCGGTGCCGACCAGTTCGCGCCCCTTGCACTCGATAAGGATGGTATATTCGGATTCACTTTTGTAATAGGCCTCGAGGCGGGCTTTGGCAAGCAGGTACACGTCTGTCGTGTCTCCATCGCGCACCAGACAGTAGTCGATATCATCGCCGACACAGGCAGCCAGGTTGGATGGCAACGTCCAGGGCGTCGTCGTCCAGATAAGAACATACGGGGTCATGCCGTCAAGAACAGGAAACTCGCCGGGCATTTTAAGGATTTTCATGCGGACGGTAATCGCCGGGTCCTGGACGTCTTGATAATTGCTGTTGGCCTCAAAATTTGACAGTGGGGTATTGAGTTTCCAGCTGTAAGGCATGATGCGGTGTGCCTTATAGATGCGCCCTTGCAGCCAGAGCTGTTTGAAGACCCACCAGATACTCTCCATGAAGGTGGCGTCCATTGTCTTGTAGCCATGCTCGAAATCCACCCAGCGTCCGAGGCGCTTTACGGTCGTTTCCCATTCCTTGACATATTTCAGCACCATCGAGCGGCATTGCTCATTAAAGACTGCCACGCCGCACTCCTTAATTGCCGGCGCCCCGGCCAAACCAAGCGCCGACTGCGCCAGACTCTCGATCGGGAGTCCGTGACAATCCCAGCCAAACGTGCGCTCGACATATTTTCCACGCATAGTCTGATAGCGGGGCACCACATCCTTGATGGTACCGGCCAGCAAATGTCCGTAATGCGGCAGCCCCGTCGCGAAGGGCGGTCCATCATAAAATACATAGGCGTCATTTTCCTTGCGCTGTTCGAGGGATTTAGCGAAAACCTCCTCTTTTTCCCAGAAATCCAGAACGTCCTTCTCTAGTTCCGCCAGAGAAAGGCTATTGTCAACTGCCTCAAACATAAGTCCTTTTCCAATCTTTCTGAAGGTCACGCGCCTTCTTCATTCGTACTATACTATCGCCAAAACTCGTATCTTTGGCAAACAAGCTCTTATCCGACCGATCAGTTGTCCGTGTAATAATCACGCCAGGATTCCACTTTGCTGTAAGGAATGCGCATCTTTTCGTTAGTACCTTCCCGGCCCGTCATCTCGACCAGCACAAAGTCTGCCTGGACATCGAGAATTTCCTGGACAATGATATCCGCGCCGGCAAAATTCACCTTCCAGGGTCCCGCCTTGTTGCCTGAGGCATCCCGTGCAATGCGCTCGAAGTACTGTGCATTGAATTCTCCTTCATCCTCCTCGACGGGTTCCTCCTGCGGCTGGATTCCCTGTATTTCCATAACCAGCCGTTTTTCCTCTTCTTCTTTTTCCCGTGCACGTCGTTCCGCCGCCCTCTGCTTTTTCCGCTTCCGTTCTCCTTTCAGCCCCATAGCAAACATGATCACCAGCGGATAAATTCCAGGCATCAAAGCGCCCAACAGAAAATGCAGCCAGCCGGAATGGCGTCGGCTTAACGCAATCGATGCCGCCCAGCAACCAGACCCGATCAGGATCGTAGTTGCCAATACCAACAGAACGGCCGCCGGGAAATTAAAACTGACATTTTCTGCCAGCAATTTCTCCAGACAGAACCGAGCTATTGCCATAAACTTGCCACCCAGCCAGACCAAAAAGGCCCACACCTGTTGAAGCCAACGTTCTTTGTCACTCAGAGCAACATTCATAGCAACTCCTCAATCTCAAGGATATTCCTAACCCCAAAACAAAAAATCTACGCACCCTGCACCCCGCACCCCGCTCTGTCATTCAGCAGGAAAAGACTAAAGGCACCATCACAACCGGGACGGTTGCGCCACTTTTTAAACCTGCACCCTGCACCCCGCACCCCGCACCCCGCACCCTGCACCCTGCACCCTGCACCCTGCACCCCGCACCCTTACAGCCCCCAGACTTGCTTTTCTTCCGCCCGGAACCAGCGGTCTTCCACAATCATGAACAGGACATAGACCAGAAAGACGATTCCGAAGACATTTTCAAAGCGTCCCAGGTTCGGTATAAACACGTGATAGACGACCGTTGTCAGAAAAGGCGCCATGCAACAATGCAGGGCCATCCCCATGGCATGACGAAATTTTCCGCCAGCGTTCCGCAACCGCAGCAGCAGCGAGAAAAAGACCCCGAAAAGCAAAATAGTTCCAAACATTGTCAGGCAATAAACAAGAGACAGAACAGGGAAAAGGAGAAGGCAGACCGCCTGCACATAGTCGCGAAGCTGCTGTTTTGTAAAGCCCCCGGGTGTGAGGCCATTCCTGGCGTTTTGTTCCAGTGCGACAATCATTTTTGACGGCAGAATCGACACAACATGAAGCTCCTCCCCGTCAGGCGCACCCCCCGCCCAGTAGTCAACACGATCCGGAAGCACGACGATGCCACTCTTTTCCGGCCCCCGTAGAAGCTGCTTCCGAGCTTCCGCACTGTCCGCTTCCCAAACGTCAACACGCAAGCGGGACAGATGCCCGGTTAGCGGAAGCTCAGCAGAATCCTTCCAAATTATCCGCCCATTCCGGAAGCGAAGATCACCCAGTTCGTCGGACAGGAATGTGACCACTTCACGGGCATCGGACATCAAAGTTGGCAGAACTGAAAAGGTCTTCAAACCGCCCCCCAGGCAGCTGATCAAGAACAAGACCAGCAGTCCGCGCAGCCACCAGCCGCCGCGCATGGCCAGAAAAAGACCATAACGCGGATGGATAAAAAGATTGATCAGGACATACCGGTAAGGTATATCCGCTACAATCTCTTCCGTCGTCCGGATAACACACTCTTTGTTTTTGTCAATTTCCATTCATTTCCTAAATAGAAGGCATCCAAAAAGGTTTTTAACCACGAAAGGCACGAAAAAGCACGAACTTTTTAGAGTTGGGTGGTGTGCTGATCGTAACATTCAGAAATTCCATCGCCAATTTCCGCCTTTTTTCTCCGACGGATCGGACGGATCAGTCGGAGAAACCAATAGACCAATTTGA
>JAPXLT010000024.1:15886-27809 GCA_033809415.1 Lentisphaeria bacterium | reverse complement strand
AAGCCGGCTTCATGCCGGCGAGCCGCCGGCGCTCCATATCGCCTCCGACTGAAAAAGTAAAGCCGACCTTGGCACATGGCGATCCGTCCGATCTGTCGTCCGTGTAAAGTCCGTGTCCCGTCCGTGTCCCGTCCGTGTGGGTTGCGGGCGATCAGTCCGCGCCAAGTTTTCCGCGTGTTCTGTGGTTAAAAAATCCTTTTTGGAAGCGCTCAAATTACAGGCGATGATCTGATAACTTAATATTTCTTTGATAGAATACAATAAATTTAATGAAAATATCAACGTTGCTCGGATTAATCCATGCAAAACTGTTTCATTTATAATTTAACATCTTTAATTACAAATAGATATAAAATATTTTCCGAAAAAATATTTTCTTGAAAAACTTTCTTAAATACATGACCTTATATACTTATAAATACACTTTCAAAGAAAAAATTTTGCAATTCATTTGCAATTGATTATTTATTCAGTATATTTTTGAGAAGCGTGGTTCTATTTTACCGAAAAGTCTTCTCCGGCGGGACAACGGACAGACTTACTTTCATTTCGACGTCACTCTGCATTTCTGGGATCAAGATGAAACAGCGCCGTAATAAATCCTGGATGATCAGCGAGCACTTGCGCAAAGGGATACGAAACGGAAAATATCCTCCGGGCAGTCTATTAAGTTCGAGTGTGCAACTGGCTGAAAGTTTTGGTGTGGCACCCCTGACGGCGAACCGTGCCTTGAATACCCTTGCTGCAGAAGGGCTAGTGATCCGGAAACAGGGGCGTGGTTCCTTTGTCGCCGACAAGGAAACAATCCAAGATCAACCCGTCTATCGCATCGGAATTGCTGACACCATCAATTATACCAGTCCTGCTCATATTGCCGCGATGAAAACTTTTTCGGAGAGCATGATTCAGTTTATCCGAAACATGGGACATCAGGCGCAGGTTTTTCCTTATTCAGACATCCGCGATGAGACTAGTTCCCAGAGTGACCTTAATACTCTTAAAGGTCTGTTGCTGAGTGCTGCCTATCACGATGAAAAAACCGAAAAAGTTCTCGTCAAGCTGGATATACCCATCGTCTTATATTTGCGGGACTGGCTGGATGACGCTCCGTTTCATCAGGTAACCAGTGATTTCGCACCTGGAATGCGCGAAGCAGTTAACCTGTTGCAAGAACAAAACTGCAAACAATTGCTGATTTTTTCCGAAACGCATGCAAACGGACAGGCTCGGCGACAGGCATTTTTGCGGGAATTAAGCAAAGCGAATGCTGACATTGCAATCACAGAGGAAGTTGCTTTCAAGGAACGTTCGATCCAAGGCATTGAAGTCTACAAAAAAGGTCTCGAGATGGCCGAAAAAATCCGTGGCAGCAGCATTTTCTGCACCTCCGATATCATGGCCTTTCTACTGGTACAAGCGTTTCTTGACAAGGGGCTGGAACTGCGACAGGACTACCAACTGATCAGCGTCGATAATCTAGAAGCGGAAAACTTCCTGCCATTTGGACGCCCAATCCTGACCAGCATTGACTACCCCCGGAAAACCATTGCCAGGAAAGCAGTGGAATTGTTGTTGTCGCAAATCGAAAATCCGGATGACTGCCGACATATCATCCGAGTGCCAACCCGACTGGTCTGCCGTTAGGCGATTTCCAGGAAGTCTTTGAGTGTATTTCATGAGGATTAACATCCATCCATTTTCATACTTGAATCGTCACCATGCAGAAAGTCCATTTACCAGGAGGATTTCACCATGCTTCTTCGTCTGAACACCGCAAGAACATCCGGGATTCAACAAGCGCGGAAACTCGATGACGCACAGCAGGCTTCCTGTTCTTCGGAAGGGAATTCTCACAGCAACCGGAAGTTCTTTACTCTTATTGAACTGCTGGTGGTGATAGCCATCATTGCGATTCTGGCTTCGATGCTGCTGCCTGCCTTGTCGAAAGCCCGCCAGGCAGCCCAAGGGAGCACCTGCATGAACAACTTGAAGCAGCTCGGAACCGCCATTCTGATGTATACCCAGGATTCCCCCGATGACTTTTTCCCGCCTTGGTACTGGCAATATCCCGACAAGGTCAACAGGCGTTGGAACGCGATTCTGGCCTATAACAAATATATCGAGGAGCCAGGCTTGAACGGCAGTAAAGTTCATATGTGCCCGGCATCCGAGTTCAAATATTATGATGGTGCCTCTTCGACTGCTTCGCACAACTACAACTGCAATTATTCTTACAGCAAAAATGTTTGCTCCAGAACGAGCTTTAAGAAGTATGAGATTCATCAATACGGTGCCGCCGTCGGAGTCATCGCACAAGCCACCCGGATCAAAAATCCTTCGAGGATCATTATGATTACGGAAGGAGGCGACCGTTCTGTAACTGCCGACCCCCGTGATACAACCGCAGTTACCGGAAACAAGGAAATCCGTGAATATAACAGTGGAACTCAAAATCAATATTGGCGCCCCTACTATCCGCATGGCACCCGTGCCGCTTTTTCATGGGTCGATGGGCATGCCAGCCTCGGCGGCGTAGAAGTCATGCTGGTCGAGGACAATTTCAGGATTCGGTATTAATGTTGATTGAAAGGCGGAATGCAATGGTGCGTCCTTTTCTCGCTTGCCTCTTCTTCTTTCTGGGCGTAGCCAGGTCTGAAATGACCTTGGAGAACTGGAGGAAAACCCCGCACGGAACTCAAGTTGTCCGCTTTTCTGAAAACATCCTTACCTTTCAGAATGACGAGGGAATACAGGTATCCGCCAGCAGCCCGCCGCTCACTTACAACCATGATAAAGTCGTTCCGCTGGAATTTGGTTGCTCATTGCGTGGAGACCCGGATTTCAAGGCAGAATCCTGGCACTGTTTTGTCGGTCTCACAGATATCGTTTATCAGGATGGCAGCAAAGGCGAATGGATCGTTATCGGTTCCCTCGAGAAAGGTTTGTCCGCAGACCAATGGAATCAGCGCAGTCGCTCCTGGCTACCTCCAAAGCCCGTGAAAAGCCTACGGCTGCGAGCCGAGTTTCATGCCAAAGGGAAACTTGAATTGAAGGAGCTGTTTTGCCGTGAAGCACCTGAAAAAATGGCTGAATTGCTGAGTTTGGGCACAAAGACTTTTTTACCTTTCCAGAGTAAAGTGAAGCACCTGCCTATTCCTGCAATCGTCGAACCGCTCCGCCATGCCTCCCATTTTTTCACTTGGGAGGATATCTACCCGAAGGCCAATTTTATCTGGAAAATTGGACAGCTCAATGGCTCGGCTGCTGAATTCGCCAATCGCCATATGATCGGAAAAGAAGGGCTGGACTTCGACACTGCCTCCAACGACTGGGGAAAACATTTCTGCGGGGTATTTTTAGGAGCTAACCGCAGCGGCGGCAATGCACGTGTCCGTAAAACAAACATTTATTTTCAAATCCCCGAAACGGGCACCTATACCATCATCACAGCCTTTGCCGGCGGGAAGAACCTAGTCAACCGGATTGGACTCTCCCTGAATGGAAAATTATTGCAGCAATACTGCATTGACGGCAATCATCCGGGGGGAAAACGTGGACAGTTGAACCGCTTTGCCGAACCCCTCGAGTTGACTGCCGGAAAACATTGTCTGACCTTGGAACACCAGGCCGGCGGATTCATCACACTCGATGCCATGGCAGTGCTGCAAGGCACAGCCCGCGCACAATACCTGGCAGAAGAATTTCTCCCGCTTGACGTCAAGCCTCTGTTTTGGACGGATGCCATCAGCACACGCAACGATCCCCTTCTTGCTGCCGGTGACAGCAATATCGGCGGCAACGATTGCGATATCATCCTGACGCAGCCCCCGGGTGAATATCGATTGGCAATGACCTTTGCCGAATCCTTTGACCAGGAGACAAACTTGGCTGCGAAGGCCGGCATCCGCCTTTTCGATGTCAGTATCAATGGGAAATTAGTCCATCCCGGATTTGATATTCAGGCTGAAAGCGGGGGCAATTCTTTCTGCAAAAAAAACTTCCTGGTCAGCAGCTCGGATGGTAAAATCGTCATCAGGTTGCAGGCAAAAAGCGAATTGCCAGCGCGCATAAGTGCTATTTCGGTTTATGATGCAACTGGGCAAAATCTCATTGCAGATTATCAGTTCACCCCCCGTTATGTGAACCTCGAATATTCCCGAAATGGCTTCTACGCTAGTCCCTACAATCTGGTTGCCAACCCCGGCATGGAATATGCGAATGAACAAGGCCAGGTTTGCTGGTGGGAGCTTAGTGAAGGCGCTAGTGCCGTGCAGTCCCGTGAGGCGGCCTTCGAGGGGCGGAGTGGCTTGCAACTCACCCCGGGAAAGTCCAGCGCAACCTTGCGCAGCATGGTCAACGCTGACATCACCTGGGATCGCCCTTACCGGGTCGCTTGCAAGATCAAAGCGACAGGAGACATCAAAGTCCGCCTGAAATTGCTATGGATGCGCTATCAAGTCCAATATAAAGCTGATATTATCAAGGAATTTTCCTTGGCCAAGCGGCGCTACCAGCATGAACATGCAGGCTGCTCTTTCGGAGAATGGTTTACCCCTGATGAAAAATGGCGCGACTTGGAATTCACTGCATTTCCGCCAAGAACCGCCGATGGCATGGGATTCGCCCTCGAATTTTCCGGCTCCGGACAGCTCTTCGTCGATGACTTCTTCTGTGATATTCGTGGCGAAATCCCGGTCGAAATATTTGTGTCACAGGCGGGATACGACCGCCTGGGGAGCAAAACTGCGGTTGTCTTCAGCCGTAATCACCCCGGTGGCGGAAGGTATTTGATCCGAAAAGCGGATAACCGCCCTGTCAAGAATGGGGTGCTGGAACATTTGGGAAAACAACCCTGGCACCTGCCTGAATCGGAAGTCATCGCGGACAGCCTCTGGAACCGGGAAGTCTGGCAAATCGATTTTTCCGATTTGCAGGAAAATGGACGGTACACCTTGGAAGTCTTCTTTGACGACGGACAAGCTCAGCGCACGCCGGTGTGGGAAATCCGTGATCAGCTTTATCACTGGCTGGGCAGGTTTGTAATCACAGAATATTATCCTGTTGTGCGTTGTGGTACCGAGGTGCCAGGCTGGCATCCACCTTGCCACTGCGATGACGGCGATATCTTGATCGATGGCAAACGCAAGCATTTTCCTGTCACGGGTGGATGGCATGATGCCGGAGACAACAATATTTTCAACTGGAATATCATTCACAGCGCCTGGGCCATGGCGATGTTCCTGGACAATACGGTTCAGGATCAAAAAGTCCATGAAGAAATGCAGTGGGGATTGGATTACCAAGTAAGGGGACAAGGGGAAGATGGGCGGCTGATTCAGACCATCAAAAACTATCCGGATCACAGCATCACCGTGCGCCCGGACCGGCAGACTGACGGTGACCCGAACACCCCTGATAATCGTGTTCTTGCACACGGGCTGTGGATTCATCCATCCATGGCGGCGGCTATCGCCCTGATTCAAAGCGCCCCTACCCTGCCGCCGGAAAAAGCAAAGACTTATTTACACTGCGCCAACCGCATCATCAAATACTTCGATGCAGATAAAAGCATTGAAAATACAGCCATTGCGCCATACAGGCTGCTGCTGGCGCTGGCAATGGAAAAGGCGGATTATCGTTTTTGCCGCAAGTTCAATGCAAAAGAGGAAACCGAAATAATCCTCCGCGCTTTTGAGGATGGCACCCATTGGGTTCGCTGGAATCACAATTACGACTCCGAATCCGTCTGGCAGTTCCATCCGATTCAAGCGCTCTGCGAGTATGTCCGCAGCCATCCTGCCGAAGCGGCAGAAGTCAAGGCGCTCCTGCGACGGCATTGCGACACGGTTCTGCTGCCTCTCTGTGACCAGGCGCCCTTTCAACAGATGACGGAATATCGTCTGCAGGATGCGATCTTCTGCAAGTTTTCGGAAGGCGGCACCTATGATATTTCCTACCGGTATTATGCAGCCGGGGCGATGGCGGCCTGTGCAGAAGTCCTTGAAGACGAAAAACTACTGGAGAGGGCGGAAGCACAAATCTTCTGGGGAGTTGGTCTGAATCCCTGTGGTGTATCATCCATTGCCGGAATCGGCTGGCGTCAGCAAAATGCCTTTTGTGTCAGCGCTCCTGAATTTTACGGCAAAGAAAACGGTCAATATCCCGGCGGCACACAGCATGGTCCCGTTCACAGTATCCGCCCATTTGTTCAAAAAATCTGGCCGGACCCCCCATCTGAAATTCCACCCTTCCTAGGCATGCCAACAGGGTCTCGTCATGCCGGAATCCTTGGCGACACGCCGACCTTTGGCAGAGGGGCTGAACAATATATCGCACATGCTTGCGCATTTATCTATGCCTGCGGCGAAATCCATCGCGCCACTCAAACGCTCAAAGTACAAAAATAAAGACAGGGGACAGGGTGCAGGGGACAGGGTGCAGGGGACAGGGTGCAGGGGACAGGGTGCAGGGGACAGGGTGCAGGGGACAGGGTGCAGGGGACAGGGTGCAGGGGACAGGGTGCAGGGGACAGGGTGCAGGGTCGGACGGCACACGAACTTCCGCACTCCCCTGAAAATTGCGGCTTGATGTATTATCTTATTTTATAGGGGTTGTTACTTTGACTAGGAGTAGTAGCGCAACATGTTAAAATTCACTGAGCGCATCAATCAGTTGGAGCTGGTGGTCAACCGGTGGAAACTCTTTGTCTTCCTGATATTTTTTTCTGCCTATGGTTTTTACGGCTTGTACCACGCGATCTTTGTCCAGGGCCGAGACGATCCAATATTGCTGTATTACATTGTGCCGATGACAGTTCTGCTGCTAACCGCCAGCACCATTTTATCTTTTGAGAAGACGCATTGGACCTTTGATCTGCACACCCGGACAGCCAGCTGGAAACAGCACCTTCTTTTCAAATGCCGTTCCGGTTCCTTGAGATTTCATGAAATCGAACGATTTGACCTGCAGAAAAGAGGTATCAGCAAGCCCTGTCAGCGGCTGGTCATCATTCTAAAAGCCAACCCCGACAAGCCCTTCCCAATGCAACGTTGCTGGGAGAACGAAAAAAACTTCGCCCGGCTCGAAGAAATCTGCAATCGCCTGAACCAGTTGCTGGACAGCTCTCCATAAACGAAGCAAAGCAACCTAACTTGTACATCGCAACTGGGACGGTCGCGCCACTCTTTAAACCTGCCCCCCTGCACCCTGCCCCCTGCACCCTATTTTTTCGTAAATTTGCTGACATCGATCAGGTACATTTGTCGTGAGCCTTCATGGATCGAGTCGATGCAGACGTAGCGGTCGTCGCGCGACCAGTTCGGATGCAGATCACATCGGGTGGGGCCGGGATATGCCGGATCGGCATAAAAGGAGCCGATTTCGAATGCTTCCCGGTTATCGAGGTCATACAGGAACAGGCGACGGCATTGATCCTCGAGCGGATAGCTGTCGGTCAGCATCCACTTGCCGTCGGTCGAGTAGGAGCAATGGCCGTCACCGGGGAAGACATCCTTTGCGATGAGTTCGGTCTGATGCGTCTGATCGGTGTAATGATAGTACTGCCAGCCATGCGTATAGCGGTTTGAAAAATTGATGATCGTATTCTTGCCGGTCCAGGTGTAATGGCTACTCATATTTTCAAGATTCAGCGGCCAGATGTCGGAGCCGTCCCGATTGGCGGTGAACATATGGGTCAGATGCCAGCCGGGGGTGCCGTCCTTGTTCCACAGGCGCCAGCGATGGAAGAAGGCAATGCGGCGACTGTCGGGGCTGAACAGCATATGATTAAACCAGCCCGGCGTATCCTCCATATCCGAACGGTAATACTTCTCCGTTACCTCGGCGATGCTTATCACCAATTTCGATGTGTTGTTTTTCAGGTCAACCAGAAAAACCCCGTCCTGATCCGGGCATTTCACTTTTTCGTAGGGATCCCTTCCGCCGGGATAGCCATATCCGGGGCGTTCCCGGTCTAGGCGTGAGAAACTCAGGCTCAAGGCCCATTTCCCGTCGGGGCTGAGGCAGTATATCGGTCGGCAGATTGTCTGCTTCTCGCCGGTATGCACATCCAGGATTCTTGCGACGAAGTGGTCTCCTTCGCGGTCATTGTAGATGACTTTTGTCTTTGCATCATTGAGCCACTGGAACATGCAGCCCTGCTGCCAGCACCAGGCATCACTTTCCGCCAGCGGAATAAATCGCTCCGCATCCTGCAGATCAATCATGCCCAGCAGCAGCTTTTCGCCCGGCACCGGCTGCCGTGCAACGAAATCAACTTCCTGAGCCAGCAGATACCGACCGGACTGATCCCAGGGAAACTTGTCAAAATACCCGAAAAAATGATGTTTCGGACCATGCGTAATACGCCGCGCCGGAAGATGTTGTTTTTGAATCATGGCAGAAGTCCTCAAGTCGATTGACGCACGATCAGTGTTTGCAGGATCCGTTCCCGCTTGGCTGGGCCGGTTTCCTCGTTGCGCAGACGTCGGATCATCATATTCCAGACCGTTTCACTGAAAAGACCATTGTCATAGCCGATCGTAGTGAGCGGCGGTTCCGTATATTGCCCAAAGGAAATATTATCAAAGCCGGCCACTGCGCACTGCTGCGGAACGGAAATATGATGTTTGCGCAAAGCGGCAAGAAAACCGATCGCGCCCAGGTCATTGGCCGCAATGACCGCATCCGGAAGTTCTTTCTCTGTTTTCAAAAACTTCTCCATTACGGCAAAGGCCACATCCATACGTCCGGAATAGGCAGGAACAATTCGCATCCCGTCAGCAAGCCCGGCGCCCTCCATGGCCTGCCGATACCCTTTCACAGCCTGGATATCCAGATTACTTTCAAAAAAAGTGATCTTGCGGTATCCGCGTTCAATCAAATGCCGTGTCAATCGCGTAGCACTATCTGCCTTATCGATTTCAACGCAGTCGGCAAGTTCCGTCTGAGCCTGACCAAACAACACAGCCGGAATACCAATTTTGCGGCATTCCTTCAGCTGTTCCCCCAAAGGCTGCTCGCCGATCAAGCCCCATGTGGCGCCAAGAATCAAACCGTCAACACGCCGGGCCAGCAAATCCTCGATGGCCAAAAAATTGTCGCTGCTCCAGGCATGATCCAATGAAACGGTCAAAATACCATATCCATCCCGAGCGGCAAAACTACGCAGCTTCTCGCAAAACTCCATGCGGACAGGGTTGTCGCTCTCCGTAACCGCCAGTCCTACCGTATGCGTCTTTTTCAGCACCAGACTACGCGCATTAAGATTCGGACGATACCCAAGCGCCGAAGCCGCCTCCTTGACGCGATGGCGAGTCTTTTCGCTGATGTCGCTCTTGTCTTTCAAAGCACGGGAAACCGTGTTGACAGACACACCCAGCAATTCAGCAATATCCTTTAAAGTAACAGCCATGAAAACTCCTTTGTGACTTCCTAAAAATATAGTTACATTATGGTTAATGTCAAATCAAACAAAAATATATCAGCGATGCGAAAATATATACCTTGGAGAGAATCACATAAAAATAAAAAAGTAATCCCTCTGTACTACAGGGTTCAGGGGAATGGGGTGCGTAGTGCGTGGTGCGTAGTGCGTTGGGAACGGGTGCAGGGGGCGCTGGTTTAAAAAGTAGCGCAACCGTCCCGGTTGTGATTATTCTGACCGTCGTGCGGTGCGGGGGGGCTTGTCCTGTCCACTTTGTCCACACTGTCCACCACGTCTGACCCGCACTACGCACTACAGAAGACTAACCCATTACATAAAAAATAAAAATAAAAATAAAAATAAAAAAGATATCTTTTCCGACTTGACAAAGCAAAACAACTGATTATACTTATTTACATTAACGTTAACGCTATGTTTTCATTTCAATCAATAACCAGGGAGAAAAATGATGACAAGGTCTTGAAACGCTTTTTTGTGGCAATCAAGGAACACCTCGGAAAGTTACACAACGAGGAAATCTTCCAAGAAAACCACTGATTTAAAAAAGGGAGAGTTGAAAATGATATTCTTTGATGAAGACTGCAATGCTCGCTTCTATCCGGTTGAAGCGGGAACAATGACCACGGAACACCTCGATCCAATTGTAGACAAGCTGGAGAACAGCGACACGGCTGTCATCTGCATCGGCGTCAATTCCAAAATGCCGATGTTCCCCGACTCCAAGGTCATGCCCAGTTTCACCGAAGGCTTTGACATGACCAAAGGCCTCGATCAGCCATGGATGCAAGGGCAAAAAGATGTGTGGGCTTACCGCAATGCGGCCAATATCATGGTGCTGCATAATCATGGTATTGACTCCAACCAGTATCTTTTGGAACGCACCAGATGCAAAGGGATGAAGGGCTGGGTCTCCATCCGAATGAATGACATCCATTCGACATGGATTCCACGCTCACCCCAACATTCCGCACTATGGATGGACCATCCCGAACTCAGGATTCGTTCCCATTTCCCGGAATCCGGTCTTTCCTATGAACATCAGCAGGTGCGAGATATTTTTTATGCTGTAGTCGAGGAGATCATGGAAAAATATGACGCTGAAGGCTACATGATTGACTGGATGCGCCACGTCCCCCATTTTGATGACGGGAAGGGCGAGGAAAACATCCCGCTGATCAACCAGTTAATGCAACGCATACGACAGTGCGCCGACCGAATTGCAGAGAAGCGAGGACATGCCATCCAGGTCATCGCCCGCGTCCCCCCCACCATTCAGTCCGCACGCTTTCACGGGCTGGATGCGGTGCAATGGGCCCAGAGCCATTGGGTTGACACCCTCATCATCTCCCCAAAATATCTGAGGAGCTATGACCTGGATGCCAACAGCTGGAAAAAGGCAATAGGAAACCAGGAATTCCCGGTGCTGGCCAATATCGACAATGCCTACCAGCCGTATCCTGGCTATCCGCCCGAAGGCAAGCAAGGAGTCTGGCGCAATGAGCCTATCGACCGCCGACAGGTGCCCTTTGTCCGGGGCGCCTGCCGGAAAGCCCTCGCCAATGGGGCAGACGGGATATACCTCTTCAACTTCATGGCTGTCCGGAACAAAGGAATACAGGATGAAATATTTCACGAATGCGGCTCCCTGGAAAAACTGGATAAGAAGAACTTCGCCATTGACATCACCTACGATGACCTGGACATGGCCGAAGGGGATTTTCTCAAGGGCTGGCGCTGCCCGACCAATGACGGCTATTTCAAGCTCTGGCGCACTGGGCTGAAAGAGAAAAACCAATATCCATACCAGCTGCCGCTGGACATTGCCCCGGGAGAACAAGGAAAACTGCTTTTCCGCGTAGGTCCCATTCGCGAGGACTTCCCGCAGGTGTTGCTGCGTTTCGAGGGACTGCCATCGGATTGCGAAGTGCAACTGAATGGGATTCCATGCCAGGAAAGCCAAGGGGTCTTCCAGCTGCCGACCAATGCCCCTCGATTTGAGCATGAGGCTGTCGCCGTGCTAACCAATACGACAGAAGCCCCTGTCCATGTCCTCCGGGCTTCCATTTATTTCATCTGGGAACCCAGGGAGTTCTATTTAGGCGACGGCAACAGCTCGTTTGTCCCAACTGGGTGTGCAGTCGATGTCTGAGGCAGTTCAGGGCAGGGAAAATAGTTCTCCGAGGGGATTCGCCGGAACATTCAGGAAAAGCCGATTTTTAACCACGAAACACACGAAAAGACTTGGCATGGGCTGACGCCCACAACCCACACGGACGGGACACGGACTTTACACGGACGGGACACGGACTTTACACGGACGGGACACGGACTTTACACGGACGGGACACGGACTTTACACGGACGGGACACGGACAGCTGATCGGTCGAATTGGTCGGATCGGTACAATGCTTTGCGCCGTAGGCGCTTCACCATGCTTAACCCCTGGCTTTAGCCTGGGGTGAGGAACCCACCCAAGG
>JAPXLT010000024.1:11033-15876 GCA_033809415.1 Lentisphaeria bacterium | reverse complement strand
CTTGTATACCAATGATTTAAGAATGAGACTTCCGAAAATCTTTCACAAAAAAGAAGAAATCGAGTAATAGTAGTACGAAAATTTCTGTAGGGTTGTTGCTTTGACGGATAGAAGTGCATGCGGATTTGCGGCTTAGTCTGTTGCTTTCCCAAACGGATCGATCGGATCAGCGATGTGCAGAATGCAAGAAAGAAATCCTGGTGTCAGGCTGTGCCGGTAGTTCCAGGGGAGCGTCTGGCATATTTGAGGATGGGTGTTAGATGGTTCGTATTTCAAAGTAAGGAGGTTGTATATGCTTTCGCGTCTGTTGGCAGTGTTGACATGGTTCAGCATCGTGGTGGCTCTGGGGCAAGTGGCGCCGGGGGAGAATCTTGTTCTAAATGGCGAATTCGAGGCTGACCAAGTGGATTTCCCGCATTACTGGTTTATCAAGAACCCCAAGCACGTATTCTATCATGCCAGCGGCGGCCCCGGAGGACGGGGCTACATCACCTTGCGTGCCAAGGAAGGCGAGGACGGCGAAATCACCGTCCGGCAGCTTGGGCTGAAGCTGGTCGCCGGTGAAAAATATAAAATCAGCGCCTGGGTGAAAACCAAGGACTTTGCCAGCAAACACTATGGCGTCACTGTGCATAATTCTAACTGGGAGCGTGAAGTTGGCCTGACAGCTTTCCCGGAAAACAGCGAATGGCAGTTCCTGGAATCGACGTTCACCATGCTGGACTCGAAGGTCGACTACGAATACGGCATCGCCATCTTCGGAGTCGACATGCGCGGCGAATTTTCCTTTACCGACATCCGCTTGGAGGCACTCACGGCGGCGGCGCAGCAGGGCAGTCGGCCTTCTGGAGCCAAACGTGCGCAAGAGGCGCCGCGGCTAGTGCCCTGGAAACCGCTGCTCAACAAGATACCATTGAACGACCCGCATCTGGAAATGCATTTCTTCGGATGCATACCGAACGGCAACATTGCCGACTGCGATTTCGTCTATGCTGTCAATGGCGGCGCCGCTGTCCGGAAGCCCCTGGCCGAGACGGTCAACACGGTCGATTTGACCGGCTTGCCGCCCGGCGACCATGAGCTTGCTGTCAGCATGGTTCGACGCGATTCCGGCGCGGCGCTGTTCACTGACAAGCATGTCATCACGCTCATCCAGCCTCCAGTCATTGACACCTCCGGCCACCGTCGACTCAACAACCTGGTCACCGAATTGCTGCACCAGCCGGTTGCGACCACCGATGAGCAGCACCTTGCCTTCAGCAACCCGCGCGACGGCTGGGTCTATGTGGCCTGCCAAGGTGAAGCGGCCACGCCAGGGCTGCAAATCGTCCTGAACGGCAGCGATATCGCCGTCACCGCTGAAACCGATCGTCGCGAGGCCTTTCGGCTGCTTCCGGCCGGGACGCACCAACTGGCCGTAAAGGGTGCGGCTGGTGCGCAAATCATTGTCCGAGCCGTACCGATCCTATACAACTACCCACCCTGTACCAATAACAGTCTGCCGGAAAACCCGCCGTACGACTGGGACTGGCAAAGAAAGCATCTGTTTCTCGGCGTCAATACCCTGAAAGGGAGGATTCCAAAGAAGCACTGGGGCGAAATCCAGGAGCGCGGGCTGCTTTGGCTGGACAATGTAGTCCTCACCAAGCTGAAGGACGCCGAAGACCTGGTCGGGCGTCTCCGGAAAAGTCCCGGCTTGACCGAGCCACAGTATGACGGCGTCACCTGCGATGAGCTGTTTTTCGGCACGCCGGCAGTAATGCTTTATACAGACGGCCTGCGCCAGTTCGACAACCCGTTAAATCGACTGATCTACACCTATGTTGTTGGCAAACCTTCGCAACCTGGTGCGCATCATGCGTTCATGAGCACCTGCCTCAACGCATCGCGGGGACAAGGCATGCTGCTCTACGAGGCCTACTGCAGGGCGCTGCCGACCGAGGCGGAAGCCATGGCCTACTTGCAGGACTTTGTCGTCGACACCATACACAAGTTCAACGCTTATTTTCCCGGAGCGGTCGCCGGCACTATGTTCGTCTTCGGAAATTTCAACCAGATTCCGATCTTATCCCTGGACCACGAACCGGAAGTAGATTCAAAATACTACCTTGACATGCAGTTGCACCTGATCGCCAACGATCCGGCTTTCGCTGGACTGGGGGGGACAGGATACTGGGGCAACTATGTTGCTGACGAAGAGTACTACCGCTGGTCTTTCCGGCTGCTGCGCCATTATGGTGTCGAAGGTCGCACTGACATGCTGTCGGAACAGCACGGCTTCACATATCGTCCCGGCCATCTGCAGAACTGCGACTTTAAAGAAGGCTTGCAGGGCTGGACGGTTGCGCCTGCATCCGAAGGCACGGTGCGCACTGAAAAGCTGGCCAACTTTGGCAAGACCAGTCAGGGCCGCTGGGGTGGGGTGCCCGGAATCGGCGACACGGTCTGCGTCCTGACCCGGCAAAACGGGCCGGCTAACAGCGTCAGCCAGAAGGCGTCTGGATTGCAGGCTGGACGGCTCTACACCCTGCAATTCATTGTCGCCGACTACCAGGATGCCGTTGCCAAGAGGATCAACCCGCGCCGATTCGGTCTTAACGCCGTGCTTTCCGAAGGGGCTGAAGTGCTGCCGGAAAAGAGCTACGTCCACGTGGACAAGCGCATCAAAGGCCGCTATAGGCACAACGACAACGTCGCACGTGTCAATCTGCACCACATCACGTTCAGGGCACGGCTGCCTGAAGTGACGATCACCTTCCAGGACAGCGACGCCGCCCCCGGCGAAGAGCTAGCCTTCAATTACGTGATGTTGAAACCATATTTTGAATAGTAGTACGAAAAAGTTCAGCATGCAAGAAAGACCAACAGTGAATTTGACAACAAAACATCCATTTGCATTTCAAAAAAACGATGGGCATGTTTTCTGGTTTTGAAAGCCTTTCTCATTTTTGAACATTTTTGAGGTTTAAAAATTTTCGTGGCTGTTCGTGTGGTTCGTGGTTAAAAAAACATTTTTCATAGTTTGTTTAACAATCAAAAGGAGACAAGAAAATGCGCAGATGTTTTACTTTAATTGAGTTGCTGGTCGTGATCGCCATTATCGCGATCTTAGCTTCGATGCTTCTGCCGGCTTTGTCCAAAGCCCGTGTCAAGGCTCAAACCATCAGTTGTGTTTCCAAAATGAAACAGATTGGCACGGCCTCGAGCATGTACCAGGATGACAATAATGCCTATCTGCCTATTTTGATTACTGAAGGTTATATGAAAAAGCTTCTTGGTGAAGGTAATGTACCACCAGATGTTTCCTATCACATTGTTACACGCCTGGGCAGCTATTTTACAAATGGCGAAGTGGGATCGCTGAAAACAGCGCAAAAGCATCTCCTTTGCCCAACGGCAATACATAAAGTCCCCAGCAACAACTGGTGGAGAATTCAGTATAATTGCAATTCCATTCTGATGTATTCTGAATACTATGCGCCATACCGGGATGGCGGCGATGATCCACATATTGCCAGTTTCATGAAAAGACGCAAAAACCTTCATCGAGTCATGCAGGCAGTCGATGGTGAAAGAAACACCCCCGTTAGCAGTCCATCCTATTTTGCGGATTTGAACAGCGACTACGTGAATAGTGTTTTCAAGCATGCGGGAAAATCCAATGTCCTCTACATGGATGCGCATGTGGAAGCCCAGGACTTGCATGGATTCCATCTGGATACCTTTGGTATAACCCAAAATAGCACAGCCCCTTGCAATATGTTCTGGGGATGCTTTCAATGATAAAGGCAGAAATTACGAATAAGAGAGCATGTCTTTTGTACTGCTATTGTCAAACTTCTTCTTTTTTGTGAAAGATTTTTTATGGACAAGGGACAGAGACAAGAATGGACATCATGGACGGAATGGACACGATGGACTTTCCGTTTGATGGACGAATGGACTGGTTCAAAGACGTCACCTGCTGTACGTGTGTCTATTCTGTCCATAAAGACGTGTCCATTTGTGTCCATGATGTCCATTGCGTCCATCGTGTCCCTGTTCATTAAAAAACGAGACATTTTCCGATGTGATTGAGAGAATGAAAACGCCCTGATTCCATCATAGATGCCGGATATTCACTTGATGTAAAAAAGGAGTAAAAATGGATATGAGTTTAACTCAGAAACTGTACCGTCACGCCAAGGAGCGGATTCCTGGCGGAGTTGGTCTGCTTAGCAAGCGTCCGGAAAATATGGCTCCTGATTACTGGCCTGCTTATTCAGCGGAGGCTCATGGCTGTACCATTAAGGATCTGGATGGCCGTACTTATCGCGATTTCAGCAGTAACGGCATCGGCGCTTGTCTTCTTGGATACGCTGATCCTTTTGTCAGCGAGGCTGTCATTCGTACTGTCCGCAGCGGCAGCATGAGTTCCTTGAATCCTCCGGAGGAGGTGGAGCTTGCCGATCGTCTCTGCGCAATCCATCCCTGGGCGGAACAGGTACGCTTTGCCCGTACCGGAGGTGAAACGCTGGCGCTGGCAGTGCGCATTGCCCGTGCTGCCACCGACCGCTCGATAGTCATTGTCTCCGGATATCACGGATGGAGCGATTGGTATCTGGCCTGCAATCTCGGCGACAGCGATGCCTTGCGGGGAATGTGGCTTACTGGAGTGCCACCCTATGGCGTTCCTTCCGAACTGCGTGGCACAGCCATCCCCTTGCCACACGGCGATTTTGCACGTCTGGAAGAATTATTTACAAAGTTTGGCAACAAGATCGCAGCCGTGGTCGCAGAACCATGCCGTCACGAATACCCGACACCCGGCTTTCTCGAAAAAACTGTCTCTTATACACATCTG
>JAPXLT010000024.1:10342-11023 GCA_033809415.1 Lentisphaeria bacterium | reverse complement strand
TATTGGACAGAGCGGGTCGGACCAGTCGCCGCACTGGCGACTCTGCAGCGGATGGAAGAAAGCCGTGTCTGGGAGCATGCGCAGAAGATCGGGGCTGCCGTCGTGGCACACTGGAAACGCTTGGCTGCAAAATATGCACTTCCCCTAGTTGTTCAATCAGAGGAAGACTTCGCCTGTCTGGCGGCCTTCAGCTTCTCAGGAGAACGAGCCGCTGAACTCCGAACGCTCTATACCAGATATATGATTGATGAGGGATTCTTGGCCGGCAGCGCCTTTTATCCGACATTGGCGCACTCGGAAAAGGATGTTTCTGATTTCGGTGAGGCATTGGATCGAGTCTTTGCAAAACTGCGGGATGCTTTGGATGCAAAACAGCCGATTCTTCCGCCGGAAGCGATCGCCCTCAGTGGTTTTCAACGCTTGGTAAAATGAATTAGCTATCAGCCATATTTCGTATTTACTAAAGAAAATTAAGAGAACTGACTCTCTGTGAAGTTGCACTGGCACTGTTTTGGTTTTTGCGATGATTCATTCAAGACCTGCTAGCACTTCTTCGAGCGGTTCCCCCGGCGCGGAGCGCCACACAAAAATAACCGGGTGAGGAAGCGCGGAGCGCGACGCAACCCGGGGTGGGGACTCCCCCCCAAACCCGCGCCCGGAGCTGTCTCTTATACACATCTC
>JAPXLT010000024.1:0-10332 GCA_033809415.1 Lentisphaeria bacterium | reverse complement strand
GCGCCCGGAGGGCGCAACAACAAGTGGAAATGAACTTTTCCAGCTGCTCAAGGCTTCTCGACAAGACTGCGTTTGTGTCGCCCTCCGGGCGCTGATTCTTGGCTGCCGTCCACCCCCGGTTCCCTCGCCCTCCGGGCTCGGTCACCGGGGGTTATTATTGTGCAGCCCCGGGCTAAAAGGTGCCATTGTATTTTCACAAGTCGAATTTCAACAATGCAAATTTTTGCCACACTTAAATTCTTGCTTAGTAATCAGATAAAGAGAAAATAACGCTCGCTTTTTTGAACCCGAGGTTCAGTTGTCTGAAATTTTCCGCGCTTTCCGTGCTTTCCGTGGACAAAAAATAGGCAGCCCACGCCAAGTGTATTTTTGTATGGTTCTCCGCGCTGGGCGATTTGACATCCAGAGAAATCCATTCATGTTATTGACAACAAAACACTCAATGCCGAACCTGCAGACGGCACACACCGATTTCAATTGAGGTTGCGAAAAACAGGGAGGGCGTTCAGATCGCCGATATAAAAAGGGGTTCGCCATGAAAATAACAGATGTCAAGACTTTCGTATGCGACGCATTCCGCACGAACTGGACCTTTATCAAGGTCGAAACCGACGAGGGAATGCACGGCTGGGGGGAAGCCTCCCTCGGCACACAGGAAATGGCACTGTCCGGATGTGTGGAAGACCTAAAGCGCCTCATCGTCGGACGCAATCCGCTGGAAATCGAGCGGATGTGCTTCGAGGTCTACCGCGACATTTACTGGAAAGGAGGTCCCGTCCTGACCTCCGCCATCAGCGGTATCGAAATGGCCTGCTGGGACATTACCGGCAAATCCTTCAACGCGCCTGTTTACGCCCTTCTCGGCGGCAAAATGCGCGACCGCGTTAAGATGTACGCAAATGCATGGTTCACCGGAGCGCGTGAACCTGCGGAGTTTGCGACCAAGGCACAAGAAGCCGTCTCGCTGGGAGTCAAGGCGTTGAAATGGGACCCTTTCGGGAAGGCGCACATGACTTTGAGCAATGAGGAACTCGAAAAAGCCGTTTCCATTGTCGGGACTGTTCGGGAAGCGGTCGGACCGCATATTGATCTTCTGATCGAATGTCACGGACGCTTCAATCCCTACACAGGCGCAGCAGTCGCCCGCGAACTTGCCCCGTTCAAACCGATGCTTCTGGAAGAACCCTGTCCGCCGGACAACTTCGACGCGCTGGCGGCCGTCCGCGCAAAGTCCTGCATTCCTGTCGCTGCCGGAGAAAGGGTCTACACCAAGTTCGGATTCAACGATCTTTTCAACAAAAATGCAGTCGATATTGTTCAGCCGGACGTATTTCACGCGGGCGGCATTCTTGAGTCCAAAAAAATCGCCGCCATGGCCGAAGCCCGTCATATTCCCGTTTCCTTCCACAATCCCAGCGGACCTGTGTCAAACGCCGCAATTCTTCAGCTGGCCGCTTGCACGCCGAATTTCCTGATCCACGAAATCATGTTGACAGACGGTTCTTTCCGAAAGGATTTCTCCGATGAGGAAATCATTTTCGAGGACGGTTTCATCCGAATTCCCGACAAGCCTGGACTCGGAATTGAAATCAACGAAGACGCTCTTCGGAAACATCCCTTCCAACCACGAACCCTCCGTCATTATACCGGGAATCTGACCGATATCCGCCCGAAAGAAGACACCGTCTATTACTTCAAAGGAATCTGAAATGAACCTTCTCGAATTCATCCGTCAGGAAAAATTCATCGTGATCGCCCGACAAATCCCGGAAGACAGGATTCTCCATTGTGCGGAAGCGGCGGTCCGTGCTGGCGTGAAACTTCTGGAGGTCACGTTTGATCCATCCGATCCGGAGACACTGGAAAAAACGCCGCGCATGCTGAACAGTCTGCGTTCCCGCTTCGAGGGCGTCCTGCGGCTTGGTGCAGGTACGGTTCTGAATACGGAAGCGGTTCGAGCAGCTTGCCAGGCGGGCGCGGAATACCTTCTCTCTCCGAACACGGACGAAAAAGTTGTCGCACTCGCCCGTGAACTCGGAATGCTCCCGATCCCGGGTGCTTATACGCCATGCGAAATCGCGCACGCATGGGAATGCGGCGCCGGAATCGTCAAAATCTTTCCGGTTCTTCCGGGGGGACATCCCTATGTAAAGGTAGTCATGAGTCCGCTTTCGCACATTCCCTTCATGGTGACCGGCGGAGTCACGCCGGAAACCGTCGCGGACATGCTTTCAACCGGCGCATGCGCACTTGGAGCGGGAGCATCGATTTTCCGCCCGGAGCTGGTCCGCGACCATCGTTACAAAGAAATAGAATTGCTGGCGTCCGCCCATCTGAAGGTGTTAGCGGAAAGCAAAGGAGAGTAAATCATGTCCGACAGTATTCAGGGAAAAATTGCGCTGGTGACCGGCTCCTCACAGGGAATCGGCAGGGAAATCGCACTCGAACTGGCACGGCAGGGATGCCTTGTGCTGGTGAACGGCGCACACAATTTGGACAAAATCCGAAATGTCTGCGAAGAAATCCGGGCAGACGGCGGAACTGCCGAGGAATTTCTGTGCGACATCTCCAATGAGAAGGGACTCCGGGAAAAACTCCTCGGAGTTCCTCCCGTGGACATTCTGGTGAACAATGCGCGACTAGACCCTTATCAGCGTCCAGACGGCCTCTCCGATGGGGAGTGGTTCGAACAGCTTCTCCATGTGAATCTGACAGGCGCCTACCTTACGATCCTCGGAGTTTCGGAAGGCATGAAAGCACGGTGCTGGGGACGTATTGTGAACATGTCATCGGTTCAGGCGCACGTTGCAGTGCCGCCGAAGATGATTCCGTATGCCGTATCCAAGCTCGGACTCCATGCACTCACGCGCTGCTTCGCCCTCGAACTGGGCAAATACAACATCACGGTCAACACGGTCGCACCCGGAATGGTCGTCACGGAAAACATTCACAAACGTCTCACGGATGAACAGATTCGTCAGAAACTCGAATGCTTTCCTCTTCACCGAGCCGCAAGTGCCGGTGAGGTCGCCAAATGCGTAGTGAACACCTTGTGTTGCGGTGCCATGACTGGCGAAACCGTCAATATCAATAGCGGATTATATTTTTCGGCCTGATTTTTCGGTGATGGGAGAGGGAAGCCGGCTTCATGCCGGCGAGCCGCCGGCGCTCCATATCGCCTCCGACGCAATTGCGTAAAGCCAGCCTTGACACACAAGAATTTTGGCAGGGCAGGCTCATCCGTCAAAGCAGCAAACCTATAAAAATTTTTATGGACGATGGACAGGGACAGGAATGGACACGATGGACGCAATAAACAAGAATGGACTGCTGAATGGACAATGGACGATGGAACGATGGACAGGGACAGGAATGGACACGTACAGCAAGTGACACTTTTTGTGCCTGTCCATTCGTCCATCAAACGTCAAGTCCATCGCGTCCATGATGTCCATGATGTCCCTTCGTGTCCCTGTCCATTAAAAACACTCATTTTGCCGTTTGAATAGGTTGTAGGCGTCAGTCCGCGCCAAGTCTTTTTGTGTGGTTCGTGGTTAAAAAAGAAAAAGAAATGTATTTTTCAAACGGAATTTTAAAATATTTGTTCGCATTCATCCGTTTATAGGGATATTCACTCTGGAACCTTTGTTTGTGATCAAATGACGGAAGCGGAACAAACCTTCCCAACCACACTTATAGAATTTATGAAACACTTCCTTTTTTCCTTGGCCTTGATCCTGGCCATAAACGTATCGCTTTGTGCTCAGACGTCTGACACGGGAAACACCGCCATCAAATACCGCTGGACTTTGGCGGAGGCCAAGCAGCTCGCACTCGAGCGCAATCCTACATTGGCTCAAGCAAAAGCGCGTATCGACAGCGCTGCCGCGCAAATGCGGATCGCTCAGGCAGCCTATTGGCCAACCCTTGATTTCAATGCGAAGGCAAACCGCAACCGCGACCGCGCTACCAGGCCGGCAAGCGATTACGACAACAACACTCGCTATAGCACCGGGCTGAGCAGCGAATGGGTGATCTTTGACGGCTTTCAGCGCCGTTTCAATAACATCAGCGCCAAATACGGCCTGGACTCGAGTGTCCAGAACCACTACGATGTGCAACGCCTGCTGCTGCATACGGTATCGAGCGCCTTCTATGTCGCTTTGCTCGCCCAGGATAATATGGAGATTGCCCGGCAGGATGCCGATTTCAACCGGATCCTGCTCGAGGATGCCCGCAAACGCCACGGCGGGGGCATAGCGCCGCCCAGCGAAGTGCTCAACTTCGAATTACAGGTTGGCAACGCGGAAGTCGATTATATCACTGCGGAACGTGCCTGGCGCGCAGCCATCGTCGCACTGGCTGCCTTGCTCGAGGTCAGTGAAGACGATATCTGGAACAAGGTTGAACTCATCCCGCCTTCTGCAGAATTACTGCGCTATCAGATCAGTTTGCAAAAATTGCTGGATTATGCCGTGACTAACCGTCCGGACCTGCACATTGCCAACAATCAGATTGCCAAGGCTCAGGCAGCGGTTGGTGCCAGCAAGAGTGCATGGTATCCGCGTATAAGCTTGTTTGCCGACTATGATTTCGAGCGTGCGGATTCCCTGCGTTTCCATAAGGACAAAGACCGCAATGTCAGCTATGGAATCGCCTTGCGCTGGAATCTCTTCGAGGGCAACAAGACCATGGCGGCTATCGCCTGGGCGCAGGCGGAATTGCAAGCGGCCATCGAGGCCAAAGACGGACTGCTGCTGGAAATCGATGCTGAAATCCGTCAGAACATCCTGGCCTGGGAATCGAGCCGGAAGCAGCATGCCCTGCAGGAAAGCATCCATGCTACGGCCAAGCGCATCCGCGACCTGGTGCATCAGGAATATCTTGGCGGAACTACCACGATCACCCGCCTGAATGAAGTGCAGAGCGATGTCACCATCAGCGCCGCCGCGCGCTCGCGCTCATACGTGCAAGCGCTCAATAATCTCGAACAGCTCGCCGCCAGCAGCGGACTCATCCTTAAACCGGATTATCTGCTCGAATTAGGCAAGGCACCAAAGGAACCATAATTTTTAACAACGAAAAAACGCGAAAAGGCACGAAAATAAGGAAATTTGTTTTTATGAAGAAAATCATAGTTCCTGTGCTGACTATTGTGGTGGTTGTCGTCTTGCTTGGCGGCAGCATCTTCGGCATGCTTTCCGTACAGGAGAAGCACCGGGAGGCGCAAAAGAAGAAGGCAGGGCCTCGCGACACGGCCATACCAGTGCAGACTGGGCATGTTAGTCGAGACCGCATTGATGAAATCCTCACCTTCAATGGCGATATCCAAGCCATGCAGACGGTTGACATCCAGCCGAAAATTTCCGGGCGCCTGGCTACGTTGGCCATTGAGGGCGACATCCCGGTATCCGAGGGCACACGGGTCAAAAAAGGACAGCGCATTGCCACGATCGATGACCGTGAATGGAAGGCACAGCTCGAAAATGCGCGTGCGGCAATGGCGGCAGCAACAGCCGCCTTGGCAGTTTCCAAGGCCGATCTGCTCAACAGCGAGGCCGGCCTGAGCAACGCCAAGGCCAATGTCGAACAGCAACGTGCGGCACGGCAAAGCAGCAGCGCTGCTCTGACTTCCGCACTTGCGGCACGCACCGACAAGGAACGCGAACTGACCCGTCAGAAGAACCTGCTCGAAAAACAAGCCACGACTCAGCAGAATTATGACCAGGCGGAAACAGCCGCCAATCAAGCCCGCGCCGAAGTCGATCGAGCCGAAGCCGCCGAAAAAGCAGCGGAAGCCCAGGTGCGTTCTGCGGAAGCAGCGATCCTGCAAGCGGAAGCTGGCATCGAGCGCTGCAAAGCTAGCGTGCAGCAGGCCGAGGCCGCACTGCAACAGGCCGAAGCCGCACTGCGGCAGGCAGAAGTCAATTTCTCGGAGACGATTCTTTATTCGCCCATGGACGGCGTCGTCAGCAAAAAACTGGTTGATCCAGGCGCGATGGTTTCTCCGACGACTGCGATTGTCACGATCATGGCCATGGATGCAGTCAAGGTTCTTCTTTCTGTTCCGGTCAATCATCTGCCACGGGTCAATCCCGGCACGACCCGCGCCCGGCTGCGCACCGTTTCGCTGCCTGGGGAGATGCTCGCGTGCGGCATCAACAAGGTCTATCCGGCCATTGATCTGGCCACCCGCACCGCCCAGGTCGAAATCCTGCTCGATAATGCGCCGGATGAGCGAGGCAACTATCGCCTCAAACCTGGCATGTATGCTACGGTGGAAGTGCTGATCGAGTCCCGTGACAATGTCGTCGCCATCGATACCTCCCTGCCGATACGCAATCTGGACAAGCGCATTGTCTACGTCGTTGAAGGCGACAAGGTCCGGGCCGTTGATGCAAAATTGGGCATTCATTTCGCCAACAAGGTGGAAGTCCTTTCCGGTTTGCAGGAAGGCGATGAAGTCGTCGTTGTCGGCCAGCACCGTCTGACCGATGGTGCAAGCATCCGAAAGATCGAGGGCAACAACCTCAGCCTGCAAAATGCAGAATAAGCTCTACTGTGTCTTTAGTAATGCGTCATAAACTGGGTGACAGGGGCTTGTTTTACAACGAAAGACACTAATGGACACGAAAAAATTTCATGGAAAGCACAACGCATTCTCGCAGCCAAAGTCACTTCCATGAAATTTTTTCGTGTCCTTTCGTGCTTTTCGTTGTTTAAAAAGAATCTCTCTCACTTAGTTCTTTTTCGTTTTTTCGAATCTTAAAGTACACCTTATGAAACTACCAGAATTTGGCGTCAATCGACCTGTAGCCACGGCCATGCTTTTTATTGGCGTGCTGACTCTTGGCATCGTCTGCCTGACAAAACTCGGTGTCGATCTCACACCTGAAATCGAACCGACCCGAGTGACCGTCTCGACGATTTGGCAAGGTGCTTCCTGCGAAGACGTCGAGCAGAAAGTCACCCGGGTTTTGGAAAAACGCCTTGGATCGGTTGCCAACCTCGAGGAAATCCGCTCGACGACATCCGAGGGACGTTCCTCGATCACCTGCGAATTTGCTTGGGGCACGAACATCGACGAAGCCAGCAATGACGTGCGCTCGAAGATTGATGCCGTCAAACGCAATCTTCCTGAGGATGTCGATGATCCGGCCATTTATAAGTTTGACTCGTCAGCGATGCCGGTGATGGTTATCGGGGTTACAGCCCGGGAAAGCATCGAGAAGCTCTATGAAATCATTGATGACGAGGTTTTCCAGCCCTTGCAGCGACTGGAAGGCATTGGTGCCGTTGACGCCTTTGGCGGTTTGCAGCGCCAGATCAACGTCACCCTGTCACGCGAGCGCCTGGCCGGCTACGGCCTCACACTCCGTGACATCGAGAACGCCATCGCCAATGAAAACCGCACCCTGCCCGCCGGAAACCTGAAAATCGGCATCATCGAGTATACCATCCGTATTCTCGGCGACTACGTCAGTCCGGAGCAGATCAAGGAAATTCCCCTGCTGCAGAAAGACGGCGCTATCGTCCGCCTGAAAGACATTGCACAGATCAGCGATTCGTTCCGTGAGATCACGCAATACGTTGAAACGATG
The DNA here is from genome assembly GCA_033809415.1 of Lentisphaeria bacterium. Classification (GTDB taxonomy): domain Bacteria; phylum Verrucomicrobiota; class Lentisphaeria; order Oligosphaerales; family Oligosphaeraceae; genus JAQVUB01. The sequence continues at coordinate 2,731 of JAPXLT010000024.1, read as the reverse complement.
GGGCGTGACGGCATGATGATGATTGTGCAGAAGCGCAGTGGCGCCAACACCGTCTCGGTCTGCGAAGCGGTGCGCAAGGAGCTGGCTCGTCTGGAAGCAGTCGTGCCACGTGACATCGAGTTCTACATTGTCAATGACACCAGCACTTTCATCACCCAAGCAATTAATAACGTCAAAGGCACAGTTTACTGGGGCGGTCTCTTTGTCGTTCTCGTCTCTTTCTTCTTCCTGCGCAATTTCCGCACATCGATGATCATTGTGCTGACCATTCCCTTCTCGCTGATTATTGCTTTCTGTTTCATGTATTTCATGGACTGGACCATCAATATGATCAGCCTGTCCGCTCTTGCGATTGCCATCGGCATGGTTGTCGACAATGCAATCGTAGTGCTGGAAAATATCACCAGCCATGTGAACAGAGGCGTCAAGGTGCGCGAAGCATCCATGTTTGCCGCCTCCGAAGTCGGACTCTCCCTCGTTGCCTCGACCGCAACTACCATCTGCGTTTTCCTGCCGCTGGTCTTTGTGGAAGGTGCTACGGGAATCATGTTCCGGCAGCTCGGTGGCTTAGTGACCGCGACACTGCTGGCCAGCCTGGTCTGTGCAATGATTCTCACTCCCATGCTCAGCAGCAAACTGCTGAAAACCATCCCGAGAACCAAGGCTGAAATCGAGGCGGCTGAAAAGAAAAAAACATGGATGACCCGTTTTTATCAGCGTACGGAAGTCTGGTTTTTAGCCTTCGAGCGTGGCTATGGCAATCTGCTTAGCTTCTGCCTTTCCCACCGCAGCAGTGTCATCATTCTTGCCACTCTAGTAATCAGCCTCGCCGTGCTGACCATCCCCTTTGTCGGCACTGAATTCACACCGGATCAGGACACCGGGGATATGAGCATCCGTTTCCAGTTGCCCGTATCCACCCGTGCGGAAATTACCGCTCAGACCGGGCGTCGGATCGTCGATACCGTCTACCGTGTGGAAAAAGAGCTGCTCGCCGCTCACAACGAGCAGATACCTCCGGATGAATCCGGGCAGCCGCGTGACAGTGCCATTCGTTTCACCAACTGGCGTGCGGGGCGCTCTTCCGGGGGCTGGGGCAGTCGCGGCTCGCATATCGGTCAGGCCAACATCAAACTTTTGCCGGTCGAGGAACGCCCTTACGGCATTGCCGAACTCGGCGAAGCGGTACAGACTGAATTACGCACCTGGCCGGAGCTGGATCGTGTCTTTCTGGGCACCTCCAACCGTATGATGAGCCTTATCATGGGTGGCAGCAATGAAAAGCCGATTGTCGTCGAGGTACTTGGCTATGATCTCGATGTCACTTTGGGCATTGCTCAGAAAATCCGCGAGCTGGCTTTGGATATTCCGGGATGCAAGGATCCGACCATCACCTTTGACAGCGGCAACCGGGAATTGGTCATCAATATCGACCGCGAAGCTGCCGCAGTGCTGGGCGTCAATGTTGACAATATTGTCTCCTCGATCCGCACCCTCTTCTACGGTAATGAGGCCAGCCAGTTCCGTGAAGGCGAGGATGAGTATGAAATTTTTGTGCAGCTTGGCGAACTCGAACGGCGCACCGTCAACGATATCCTGAACAGCGAAATTTCCGTCAATGGCAACCGTATCCGGCTGGATTCCTTTGCCAACGTCAGCGAGGAACTCGGGCCGGTCACCATCAACCGCACCGGACAGGAACGGGTTGTCAATCTGCAACTGGACGTCTACGGGCGCTCCCTGGGTGAAGTCGCCGCCGACCTGAAGCGCGCCGTTGCGGAAAACATCATCCTGCCGCCAGGTGTCGGTATTGATTACACTGGTCAGATCGAGGAACAGGGCAAATCCTTCAGTGACCTGACGCTGATGCTGATATTGGGCATCTTGCTGGTCTATATGATCATGGCCGCTCAGTTTGAATCTTATATGTCTCCGTTTATCGTCATGTTCTCGATTCCCTTTGCCTTTGCCGGCGCAATCTTCGCGCTGGCTTTCACTGGCAAGACGCTGAACATCATGTCCTTTATCGGGTTGATCATGCTGGTTGGCACCGTCGTCAACAACGCCATTGTCCTGATCGATTACATTAATATCCTGGTTGCGCGAAAGATACCGGTGAATCAGGCGATTGCCATCGCCGGTCGCCAGCGCTTGCGCCCGGTGCTGATGACCACTCTGACCACGATCTTCGGCATGCTGCCAATGGCCATGTCCAACGCCACCGGCTCCGAGCTCTGGTCTCCACTCAGCGTTGCCATCATTGGCGGTCTCTCGATTTCCACGCTAGTGACTCTGATCCTCATTCCCATTCTCTACAGCCTGCTGACTAAAGAGAAAAAAACGGCTTGACATCAAGGAAGCTCCTACCATGAAAATGATCCTGATCGTCTTCAATATTTCCATCCAGAGTGAAGTCCTCGAGCTGATCGATGGTCTGGGCGTAACTTGTTATACACAGTGGCCCAGGCTGATCGGAAAAGGGGTCAGCACCGGACCGAAAATGGACAGCAATGTCTGGCCGGGCGCCAATACCGCGCTGATGGTTGTCACCAGCAGCGAAATGGCTGAAAAAATCATGAATGCGGTGCAGCAAATGCGCGAGGATATCGGTGCCTACGAAGGCATCAAGGCTTTCCAGCTGCCCGTCGAAAAAATGACTGGGGAGATATAAGGGTACAGGGTGCAGGGTGCAGGGGGCAGGGTGCAGGGGACAGGGTGCAGGGTGCAGGGG
>JAPXLT010000023.1:0-27818 GCA_033809415.1 Lentisphaeria bacterium | reverse complement strand
GGGCTGGTATGTCACGCCCTTTCAGGGCTAATTCCAACATCGCCGATCAGCCGTTCGTTTCCCGTTTTTGCCACTGTCCATGAAAATGAATGAAAACGCCCTGCACCAACATGGTGAACGGCATGAGCTTCACAAAACTTTGAAAACAAAAGAATTAGGACTAAAAATCAGCTTTAACTGCTTTTTTTAGGTTAAACCACATGCAACCCTATCCGTCAGAGCAGCAATCCTATAAATTTTCCGCGCTTTCCGTGTTTTCCGTGGACAAAAAATGGGTTGTGTGTGCCAGTTCACGCCAAGACATCAAGAGTTTTTCATGGCAGGCACTCTTCATAGACTGCCTTGATTGCCTCGAGGTGCGCTGACAGGGAATATTTTTCCGCGAGGGTTCGGGCGGCATTGGCTGCTTTAAGGTATTTTTTTTCTTCGTGCCAATTTAGGATCGCTCTTGCCAATATTTCCGGTTGTGGAGGACAAAGGCTGCCTGCCGCTTGACCTTGCAGGATTTCCGCCGGCCCAGCACCATCCACTGCTACAACGACTTTGCCAAGTGCCAGCGCTTCAATTAAAACCCGTCCGAAAGGCTCCTCCTCTGCGCAGGAAACAAGAATATCCGCAGCGGCAATCTGTTCGGCGGCACTGCCTGGATGGTCAATGATATCAACAATATTGCTCAAGCCAAGCTGATTGCGCTGCTGTTCGATTCGTCGCCGCAAAGCCGCTTCCGCCGCATTGCGCACACGTCCCCGGATCACCGCACGAAAGTCAGGCAGCTTTCCGGTCAGGCAGCGAATTGTCTCAAGAAAGAGCGTATGATTTTTCCACGCGACAAAATCAGCCACCTGCAAAACAGTGAACGGACGCGATGGCGCCCCGGATTCCATTTCCGGCGGATTCCATGGTGGCAGAATAAAACCATTTGGAACAATCCGGATCTGTTCCGGCGCAAGAAGTCCCTGCCATTTTTCAGCTACGGCAGTTGAAATGGCAATCACTTTCCGCAGACGTCTGGCCAGGATGCGCGGCAGTAGGACTGGGCAGCGGATGTCGCGATCATGCAGCAACACAGGTACCTCTCCGGAACGCCCCCGTGACAACAATAGCAGAGAGCGCAAGCAATTGGCATGAATCAGAGCCGGTGGAAATTCATCAAGGACAGACTCCCAGACCGCCTGGAACTGTCGATGATCAACCGCATATTGGCAGGCTCCTGAAAAGCTGAAGGGCCAATGCCTAGCGGTAAAGGATCGGCAGGGAATCCCATGCCGACGTGCTCGAACAATCAGCCCGTCAGCACTGGTATCCGCACACAGCAGCATAATGGGAATGCCCTGCCCTGCCAACGCCTCGGCCAGGCTCCAGAAACTTTCCTGTGCCCCGCCGCAAAATGGCGAACAATCCAATAATAAAATGCGCCTGTTTTCTAACATGAGAATTTATTGCACCGCCATGGTGCAGACCGTGCCCTGACTCAGTGCAGCAACCGCCGCTTTTCCCGCCAATTGACTGCTCAAAAACATGGCATGTTCTTTGCTGGAAAGAATGTGTTTTCAGTCTTCGATGAAATATAGTATATGAGTTGCAAAAAGACAGATTTTTTTACTTTGATTGAGTTGCTGACGGTGATTGGCCTGATTGCTGTTCTGGCGGGTATGCTGTTGCCGGGGCTCGGCAAAGCGCGTGCAAAAGCGGTGACGACCTCCTGCGGCAATCTGCTTAAGCAGTATGGCGTGGCCACATCGATTTATGCGATGACCTGGGATGATTATCTGCCGGATGTGCAGACCTATCTCAAACCCGAAAGCGGTTTTGTCGAGGCCTTTGCCAGTTCCCAGGGTGGCAGCCTGCCGGAGAAGATCACCCGCTGCCCCGGAGACGGCACCACGCAAACTCTGGGGCGCCTGGGAATTTTGCAGGACTTGCCGATTTCATACGGCGGCAGCGGAAATATGCTGTCCAACTCCCGCAGTGGGCGTTCAACTGGCTATGTCGTTGATTTTGTCAAGGTGGCTGATTCACGCCTCAAGCAGCCAGCTAAATCGATCACTTGGTGTGATTATCAGAAGCAGCCCGGCGATGAACATGTCGGCTTCTACCCAGCAATCCCCTTGTCGAAAGCCAACCGCAGCAGCCTTGGCAATGTCGCTTTCCGGCATCAGCGCTGCTGCAATGCCGTCTATCTCGATGGCCATTGCGGATTTGTACGCATGAACTCGAATATCCAGCTGCAAGACAACGGACACAACCTGGCGCCAGGGCATACCTGGAACCCGCCCTGCAACACCCAATACCCCTTCGGACCGCGTGCGGCAAATGCCCACATGAACGTTTGCGATAACCCAAGCGTGACATTCCAATAAGGGTGCAGGGTGCAGGGTGCAGGGGACAGGGGACAGGGTGCAGGGGGCAGGGGGCAGGGGGCAGGGGACAGGGGGGACTGCGGGATAATCCTCTTAACTTAACGCCTTGCAACCACACAGACGACTCAACTCCGTAAAGCCGACCTTGGCGACCTTGGCGTCTTGGCGGTTCAATAACGAGGAACCAACCGCCAAGGGCGCCATGCATTCGGAGAAAGCAACAAACCAGACCGCAATTCCACATGCAAGCTCATTCATCAAAGCAACAACTCTATAAAATTTCCGTGCTTTCAGTGTTTTCCGTGGACAAGAAAATAGGTTGTAGTCATGATGCCGTGCCGGCGAGCCGCCGGCGCTCCATATCGCCTCCGACGCAATTGCGTAAAGCCGATCTTGGCACACAAGAATTTCGCCAGAGCAGGCTCATCCGTCAAAGCAGCAACCCCCATAGAAAATTTTCGTGCCTGTTCGTGTATTTCGTGGTTAAAAAATCTTAGGTAACGAGTATTGCCCTGCACCCTGCACCCTTCCTATGAAAAACGAATTGCATCCTTTACAAATTGAACATCTGGTAAAAAGCTTCACGACAGGCACACAGAAAACTACCGTCTTGCGCGACATCTCGCTGACTGCTCGGGAAGGTGATTTCATTGCCATCATGGGGCCATCGGGTTCCGGCAAAAGCACGCTATTGCACTGCATAGCCGGCTTGACCAGCTGTGATTCCGGACGCATTCTAGTCGGCGGCGAAGAAATCAACTGTCTGAACGACCTGCGCATGACCGCATTGCGGCGACGTAAAATCGGCTTTGTTTTTCAGGCCTTCAACCTGCTTCCCAATCTGCCGGTGCTGGACAATATCTGCCTGCCGCTGTTTGCCGATGGACAGAAACCCGATCAGGAACTTTTGCACACGCTTGTCGAACGCCTGGGTATTGCGGACAAACTATCGAGGCGTCCAGGTACTCTCAGTGGCGGTGAACAGCAACGCGTTGCCATCGCCAGAGCACTGCTGACTTCTCCGAGCGTCATTCTGGCCGATGAACCCACCGGCAGCCTGGACAGTGTCGCCGGCCAAGAACTCTGCCAGCAACTGCGGCAATTCTGTGACCAGGATGGAAAAACCATCCTGATGGTCACCCATGAACCCGCCGTCGCACTCTGGGCAAAAAAAGTCATCGTCCTGCTGGATGGAAAAATCACCGGCGAAATTACCGTGCAACCAGAGATGAAAGCGCTCGATCTGGCCGGGGAATACTGCCGCTTCGTTTGCAAGTAAATCACTTGTTTTTTAACCACGGAAAACACGGAAAAATTTGTAGGGTTGTTGCTTTGACGGATGGGGGGCAAGGTGCGTGGTGCGTGGTGCGTGGTGCGTTGGGGCGAAGGGGACGTCCGTGTCAAGTCCGTGTCCCGTCCGTGTCCCGTCCGTGTGGACGCTGTGCACGCCAAGGAGTCTTTATGTTTTTTTCGTTTCGACTGGCTTATTATCATCTGCTGGGCAATCCGGTTCGCTCGATGCTGACGATATTGGGAATGATTGCCGCCTCGACCTTGGTTGCCTGGACCGTCGCCAGCTATGATGGCGCTCTCGCTGAACTCGATGCCGAAGAAATCTCCGAACTGCTCGGCAAATATGACTGCTTCCTGCTGACCAAAAAAAACATCGAGCAGGCGGACTGGCTAAGGCCGGGTGCCGTACCACCTCCGGTTTTCTCGCTCCTCGAGCGTTTCTGCACCATCGAGGTCACCTGCCGCCGCGCTCGTCCGCAGGAAACAGACGTGCATCCGACTGCGCCCCCGCCCTTGAAAGGTCTGCCGGGTGGCATCCATTTGCTGATCGGCACCGATGCCATAACTCCTCCCCGTCCACTTCAGCAAGGCAGCTGGCTACCCCCGGAAGTTCCTGCCAACGACAGTGCTCCCCTGCCCTGTGTTCTGAACAGTTCTCTGGTCCGGCAATTGAAATTGCGGTTGAATGAAGTCTTTGCGGCTGGTTCTTTTGCAGGATCATTTCCGCTGCAAGTTGTCGGTATCATCGAGGATGGCGGCGGCAGAAAAACCGGGGAACTCTGGGAAAGTGCCGCCGCTGGATATCAGCCCCCTGCCCTGAATGGAATTTTTGTCAGCTGGAATGTCGCCGAAAAAATAGCCGGGGGCACCTTGCCGGTAAGTTATGCCGCCGGAAAAAGGATGCCGGGCAGGAAAGTTGACATTCGAGCCGATGCCAAGCTCGTCGATGCAAACATGCTTTTTCAGGCAAAGCAGCAAAGCAGCAGCGCCGACAGCCGCTTGCGAATGCAGAGCTGGACGGCATCCGGACTGTCCCTGCTGATCTCCTTTTTTATTATTTTTACCAGCCTGAGCATGGGCGTCGAAGAACGGGTAAGGCAATATGCTCTCCTCCGTTCGGTTGCCCTTACCCGCAGGCAGCTGGTGCAAAGCATTCTATGGGAAAGCCTGTTTTTTGCTTTGCTGGGCTGGCTAGGCGGTCTGCTGGCTGGCAGCACGCTGCTGAATTTCTTTTCCGATGCGGCCATCCTGCGCAATCCGCTGCAGCGCGGCAGCAACCCGCGCCTGATCGGTTTCTGGACCGTTCTGCTGACCGGATGCTGCAGCCTCGCCGGTGCCCTTGCCGCAGCCCTGCTGCCTGCCTGGCGTGCATCCCGAGCCGACGTGCTCGATGCTCTGAAACCCTCGCAGCTCGCAGAACGTCGCAGCATCCCCGTCTGGCTGGTTCTACCGGGTTTGCTGCTGCCGTTGCTACAAATCTGGATCATCAACCAGCCCGGCATTCCGGAAATGCTGCGGGTCAAACTGTACAGCCTGGTTGGCAGTCCGTTGACAGCCCTTGGCTTTGTCCTGGCGGCACCGGCCTTCCTGTTGCTCTGCCAGATGCTGTTGGCCAGGCCGGTAGCCTTTCTGCTGCGCCTGCCGCTTCCGTTTCTTCGTTCACAGTTTGATGCCAATCTCTGGCGCAGTACCGGCACAGTCATTGCCCTCAGCCTGGGTCTCGGCTTTTATATGATGGTGGTTATCTGGAGTGCTTCTCTGCTGAAACCATTCCTGCCAGGGAAATGGTTGCCGGACCTCTTTGTGACCATCGTCCCGGGCGGAATCCACCCCGACGATTTTCCGCAAATACAGCAAATCCCCGGTATAAAACCTGGACGCTGCCTGCCGGTTGCAGTCGAACAATGCCCGCTGGCTGACGATATCACCGGAAGCCGCACCCGCCAGAATGTCATCCGGCAGGATAATATCACCCTGATCGGAATGCCAGTCAAAGAGGCGTTCGGAGGAACAAAGCCGTTGCTTCCCTTCGAGTTCGTGACGGACCGGAATGCGGCTCTGGAAAAACTTGCCGGTACCGGCAATTACTGCCTGGCACCCACATTTTTCTGCGAATTGACCGGTCTGAAAACCGGCGATTCCTTCAAATTGATTTCACCGGACGATCCCCAAAAGGTCATCGAATATCACATTGCCGGCATCATCCGCCTGGATGGATGGCACTGGTTCTCAAAATTCTCAGGCACAAGACGCCACTTTGGACGCACTGCCGCACTGATCTTCACCTCCGAAAACAGTGTCCGGCAACATTTTAATCTGAGCCGGATCAACTACCTGTGGAGCGATCTCGATGATCACTGGGATGAAAAAGCCTTTCTGCGTGAACTGCGACAAATCACCCGCCGTCAGGCCGGTCAGAGCTTCCATGTCACAGGGCATGGCCATGCAGTCATCGGCGAGGAGACCATCCGACTGACCTCGAGGGGGGGGCTGTTGCAGTCCATCCTCGAGCGTACCGAAACAGTAGTCAGCGGCATGCTGCGAATGCCGACCTTGCTGCTGTGGATTATGTCGCTGGCAGTCGCCAATACGGCTCTGGCCTCGATACGGGTGCGACGCCGGGAGATCGGCATCATGCGGGCAGTCGGACTCAGTAACTTAGGATTGCTGCGGCTATTGCTCGGAGAAGCGATCATGATCGGTTCGAGCGCAACTTTGCTGAGTCTGGCCTTTGGAATATTCTCCGGACTCTGCAGCGCCAAAATGGCGACTTATCTGACGTTTTTTGGCGGCATGGGTTGGAATTTCGTCCTGCCTTGGCAGCAAATTCTCGAGGGTGCACTGCTGACCCTCGGCATCTGCCTGATAGCCGCACTGATCCCCGCCCTGCTGGCATTGCGCGTCGCGCCACTGCAACTGCTCAAAGACGGCACCGAATGATTTTTTAACCACGAACGGGACACGGACGGGACACGGACGGGACACGGACGGGACACGGACGGGACACGGACGGGACACGGACGGGACACGGACGGGACACGGACGGGACACGGACGGGACACGGACGGACAGATCAGACAGAACATAGACCTCCCTGCCCCCTGCATCCCGCATCCCGCATCCCGCACCCCGCACCCCGCACCCCGCACCCCGCACCCTGCACCCTGCACCCTGCACCCTGCACCCTGCACCCTGCACCCTGCACCCTGCCCCGATCAGAACAATTCGGGTTTGCTGCTTATTTTTTCCTTGAAGCAATCGAGGACATCGGCTTTGGAAAGCATTCCCACCAGGCGTCCATTGTCGCAGACAGGCAGGTGCCAGCAACGAATACGGTCAAAAAACAGGGCTGCATCCTTCAGCGTGTCATCGGAATGCAGGATCGGCTCCGGAGGCAGCATCAGATCGCAGGCAAGCACCAGATTGTGAATGGTCTCCTTGTATACGAAGCGGCGCATGTCCTCTTCACGAATAATGCCGGATAGCGTTCCATCTTCTTCTACAACCGGATAGATGCTCTGCTTCACCTCGAGCATAATTTTCATCAGTTCGCCAAGCCTTTGATTTTGCCGGAAAGTCACCATGTCCGTCTGCATGATCTGATGCACTTGAATTTGCTCCAGGATCAGGGACGCCTCCGTTGGTTCAGGATTTCCGCCTTTTTCGACAATCATCGATTTATAAACGTTATAGCGAACCAGGTTCTTGCTGACAAAACAGGACAGTCCTGACACGATCATCAGCGGAAGCAACAACTGGAACCCGCCGGTCAGCTCCGCAATCAGGAAGATTCCGGTAAGCGGTGCGTGCATGACACCCGCCAGAATGCCGCCCATTCCCGTGCAGATAAATACGCCTGGCGTCAAGCCGGGAATGCCGCACAAAGTCAGAACTTTGTACAGGAAATAACCCATCATGGCACCGCAAAACAGCGATGGACCGAAAATTCCACCGTCGCCGCCGCTTTCCAGAGTCAGTCCGGAAACCAGTGGTTTGAGCAGAAAAAGCAGGGGAAGCAGAACTAGCAGCATCGAGGGATGATTCAGGATGCCCGCGGTGACCCGACCGGTTTCACCGTAGGCCAGTGCGGCAATGTATTGATATCCCTCTCCCATCAGCTGCGGAAACAGCAGAAAAAACAGATACAGAATGACGCTGCCAACCAGTCCCCTGATCCATACCGAGCGCAATTTGTGCATGTGCCTCGCAACCAGTATTGTGATTTTTATGATATAGGCGGAAACCAGCCCGGCGATCAGGCCAACCAGCACATAATAAGGGACATTGACCATTTTCCACTGAACAGCCGTCTGAAGGAATTGCGGCCCTGTATATAGCCAGCCGGCCAGCAAGGTCGCGGCAGCAGAAGACATCAAAAGCGGTGCCAAAGCCGGCAGTGACATTGATGGAAGCAATATTTCACAGGCAAAGAGAGTCCCGGCAATCGGACTGTTAAAGACCGCCGCAATGCCGGCACTGCCACCGCAGGCAAGCAGCAGAACACAGCTCTCACGGCTTAATTTCAGCCATCGGGCAATATTCGAGCCGATGGCGGAACCGGTCAGAGCGCTGGGCGCTTCGAGTCCGGCAGAACCGCCCAATCCCACGGCAACGCCACTGGTAATAATATGGGCAAACGAATGATGAAAGGGAATTTTACCATGGCCCTCGGTCGTTGATTGTATGACCATATCCAAGCTTTTGACATATTTGTCACGGCGGAGAATATAACGCACAAAAACAATGCAGAACAGAATACCGACAGCCGGAAAGGCAGGCACGACCCACTGCATCCAGGGAGCAATTTGCGCCAACTCTGCCGTCTGGCGATGGAAAAACTGCGCCAGCATCTTGAGAGCTACCACGGCAAAAGTGGTGATCACGCCCACCAGAACGCTGAGAGCAAACAACTTCCCTTTGCCACCAAAGATGCGATGCTGAAAAATTCTATTGAACAATCGTATCTTTCCGTCAGATAGAACCATCACAAAAACTTAAACTCCTTCTATTTCAAAAAACGTAAAGCATTATGCTTTATAAGCCTTGTCCATACTATAAGCAATAAACGAAAAATTGAAAAAAATATCGGAAATTTTCGGAAATTTTCAAGTAATTCCATGTGCGCTTTTCTGGCATTTTGAAGCTATTCCCTTATATTTATTGCGTTCGCCCTGAGTTTTTTACCTTAACAGAGGAAAAAGTATGTCACTTGAGAATATAAGAGTTGAGCAGATACAGAGTTTGGCAGAAAAACTAACTGAATGGCTTACGTTATATGGTCTTAAAGTCCTGGCCGCGATAGCGATTTTTGTATTCGGGCGTTGGGTTGCAATGATCCTGCGCAATCTTTTGCGGCGCATGATGCAGAAAAGTCATCTCGAGGAAACCCTGATTTCCTTTGCCTGCAGTCTTTGCTACAATATCCTGATCGTTTTTATCATTGTAGCGGCTTTAGGGCAGCTGGGCATCCAGACTGCGTCCTTTGTAGCAGTTTTAGGAGCAGCCGGCTTGGCGGTCGGTTTAGCGCTGCAGGGGTCTCTGTCTAACTTTGCCGCGGGGCTGCTGATGGTGATTTTCAAACCCTTCAAAGTCGATGATTATATCGAGGCGGCAGGAACAGGCGGGATTGTCGAAGCAATTGGTATCTTTTCAACGGAACTGCGAGCCATCGATGGCAAAAAGATCATCGTTCCCAACAGCAAAATCACCGCAGACATCATTACCAATTACTCCGCCAAACCAACACGTCGTCTGAATATCATCGTAGCGGTCAGCCACAGTGAAGACCTCGATAAAGTCCGCATGGTGCTGGAAAAAATCCTCCAAGAGGAGAGCCGCCTTCTTTCGGACCCCGCGCCCATGATTGTAGTCACAGAACTAGGGCGCGACAGTATCACTTTTGCGATTCGCCCCTGGGTCAAGACCTCGGATTACTGGAATGTTCTCTTTTCCCTAAATGAAAAGATCAAAAAGACTTTTGATGCGGAAGAAATTTCAATTCCTCTCCCGCAACAGGCTGTACACCTCTACCCCGTAGAAAAAAAATAAATATCCGGAATGAAAACGCCTTCTGTTCCCTCATTGCGCAGGAGGCGTTTTTTGTTCTGGAGAAGCCATGGCAAATCCTATGGGAAATGGCCAGACTGACTGAAGCCAAAGTGTCGCTTCAGAACCTCGTCCCCAGCATTCGAGCGGCAGGGAAAATGCTTCGCAAACCATGAAAGATGACATGCTGCCCTGATTCATGAATGACCAGTGAAGACAGTGGTTGTTCAGTTTTTGTAAGGACCAAGGAATCGCTCTCCGTTGAAATGAATCAGATGGGAAGGAGCGTCAGCCACCCAGACTTCAGTTTCCCAAGCGATTTCACCGAGATGTCGTCTCATAAGGGAGCGATCCGGAAATGCGGTGACATATACAAGACCTGCTTTGGAACCGGTGAAAAGCTGTGACAATTCCGTATGTCTCTTGCCATCCACAGGGCCGTGGCTGGTAACGGATTCAACGAGTAACAGCCAGTTTCTTTTTGGGCAGAAAAGAACCACATCTGGCATTTTCCCGTGAGGATCGATATTGACACCGAGTTCGGCAAGTAAAGGTGCATCGAAATATCCCCATTTGTCACCAGTATCGCCAGCATATATCAGTCTGCCACCAGGAACAAAACGCGACCCAAATTCCTCAATGATGTCTCGTATCAATTCACTGTGTTTGCCGGGACTAAGGGTGATCTCTTTGCCCTTGGCAATTTTCACGGGAACCCGCTTTTGTTCACGTTTCATTGCAAAACGTGCTGCGAGGGTTTCGCGGCCAGCAAGGTAGGACGCCAGGTTGTTACGCCACGCAGAAGTGCCGAAAGATCGGAGTAATTTCAGAACAGTATCTTCAATCTGATAAACGGCCTTGGGGCTATTTACAGGACGGCCAGGGTTATCTGGATTGTAGAGTGCGATTCCTGCCTCTACGAATTGATGCATGGTGTATCGCCGGAACGTTTCCCGGGTATTGGGTGCGTAGTCCTTTTGATAGTGCTTACGCGCCCAATCCATAATGGGCGTTATCCCTATCGGCGGTTTTGCAGAGTTTTTCCACTTCTTATCGGGAGTGAGGTCCAACAAGGCGAGAAGACAAAGCGCAGAACGTTCATTTTGCTGGGTCTTTGGCATTCCAAGTGCTGCCAAGATATTTATCGTGTCATTGATGCGCTTATGGCTGTTCTTCTTGTTCATTCTGCAATTCTTTCCATTTTTTCGTCGATCATACCCTGAGTTAGTTCTCCTTGCTTGACTGCCCATTTTCCGAGTTCAATCAAGGTCTCACGGTTCGGATACTTGATAAGTTTAAGATCGGTTGCATTGACTTGTGTGTGGCCGCTGAACCGCCGGAAGTTATCATCAATAGCGGTCGAATTGAGGAAAACGGCCAGCCCCTTAGCAAGATTCTCTGACAACGGCTCTTTATTACTATGGAAGACATTGAGATGATTTTCCAAGCCAATATTCTCCGTTCCGCCAAACACGGTAGGGACAACAACACTTGCCACAATTCTCCGACGTTCTTCCTTTGAAGAAAAACGGCGCACCACAGTATAAAAGCCATTCGGATAAAGCCATTTTTGCGTGTCCTTATTGTACAGAATCGCATTGGGCTTTTTTCCGTCTTCAACTGGCCATTGCATAAACTGCCCTTTGAAATGGCATGGATACAATAAAGGCACGGTTCCGGCTTCAGGCATGGCTTTCAAATATTCCTTCATGCGAAAATCCACAACCGGCCCGGTCGAAACCTGTATGCCAATATCGGAGAGCGTATAACTGAATGCTTTTGCAGAATTCAAAAAGTCAGCTTCCGGTCTCGTCGGAATATGAATGAAAAGTTCCTGGTCGTTTTCTCGGACAATTTCTTCGAATGGATAGTCCGAAATGAATGTATCGGAGAATGTATCGTCGGTAGAAGTCGAGATAGTGACATCCCTCTGTCGAGCGCCCTTCTCAAGTGCCACAATGATATTTTCCTGAAGAACCTTGTCATCCTTAAATGCCTTGTTTCTTGATCCGAAAAGATGGATTCGCCGTATTGCGGCATGTTTTAATATGAATTCCCGAAAAGGGCGATAGTACGGACCGTTACAGAAACTTCTGGGAATAATTGCAACCAGATATCCACCGTCTTCCAGCAAGGCTAAGGCTAAGGCAACGAAAGCAGAATACAGATTAACAGTTTCGATTCCGGCGCTGCGGAGATATGCCCGGTGATATGACGCACTGGAAATCTTTTTATATGGCGGATTCATAATGCAGTGCGTGTACTTGTCAAACTCTTCAGGCCAAAGGCCATTGAGCGAGGATAGTTTTCTTGATGCTTCAACGATGAAATCGTCAGCACAAACACGCCATGCTACCGAAGTACCGTATTCCGCTGCTATTGTTTCGCATAAGTCAAGATTCTTCTCCAGATACGGGCACATTATCGGGTCTATTTCATAGGCATCCACATCAATACGATAGCCGGTTTTACCCTTGCAAAGACGTTCGACAAAAGCGGATGTCAGGCTGCCGACACCCGCACCTGGGTCCAGCAACCGGATACTTTGATTTGATGGGACGGGAAACAAGGAAGCCATAAAAGAGGCGACAGTGGCCGATGTCATGTATTGGCCAAAAGCACTTTTGGCTTCCACCTTGAGCTTGCTATTTACAAGCTTCCTCGATACATCAGCTCGAGACAGAAGATTTAGCGGTTCTTTCAGCAAAGCTTCAGACATGTTGAACTCCCGTTTTCTGTTTGTTTGCTGCGCTCATCTTCTCGTTCATCCAAGTATCTGTTCAAGCACGGTCAAATCTCTATTGAGTGCCGATCCTGGAACCGGGCAACTCGCTTTTCAAGCTGTCTAAGCGTCCAGTCGGGGCATTCAGCCGACGTCACATCCTGCATTACAATAACCCAAATGCAACAAAAAACCACCCGCAGCACAGCCCCTTTTATCGATACATTCATTGACAATCAGTCCTGCTATGGGTTCCACATGTGCAGCAGTTTGGAGGACGACTGCAAACTGCTTGCCGATGATCCCATCTGACCGATCCAGTCGAGCAGTTGTCCGTATTCCGTCCATTGTTTTTTTTTGTATATCGTTTATAGTAAGAGATTGTTCTATTCAGCAAGTTTACGACGATTTTTTTAGGAGATATTATTTTGTTATCTGATCTTTTATCCCGCATTAAGGGCAGTATTAAAACTTTATTTGTCAGCAAGCCGGGCGCTGAAAAGTCTTCCGAGCCTGTTCCTTCCGCAAAGACGAAGAAAAAACGGAAGAGGAAAAAGAAGAAAAAGCCGGTTGATTCTGGTTTTTCGAGCGGACCTTCGGTTGTGCCTTCTGCTCCGGAAAAAGCAAAGCCGGCTGTTGCGCCTTCCCGTCCATCGATTGACTGGGAAGACCAGGAATTGCCGGCAGCCGCTGGTCTGGCCAGCAAGAAACAGGTCGGCGACTGGCAGGTTCCGATGCCGGACAAACGGGAGGCAGAAGCCTCTTATTTCCAGGATTTTCCGTTGGACAAACGAATCCTGAAGGCCATCCTCGATGATTTGCAGTTCGTCAAATGCAGCCCCATCCAGAAGCTGGCCTTGCCGATTGCCCTGGAAGGTCGGGACTTGACCGGCAGAGCGCAAACCGGCACCGGCAAAACCGCAGTCTTCCTGATTGCCCTCATCCAAGCCTACCTGAATTCTGACGTGCAACGCCGTCCGAATCAGCCTTTTGCCCTGGTTCTGGCACCCACCCGAGAACTGGCCATCCAGATTGCCAAAGATGCGGAAGCACTGAGCATTTACACCCCACTGCGGATTGTTGCTGTCTATGGCGGAATGGATTATGAGCGGCAAAGACGGCTTCTGGGCGCCGGCTGCGATCTGGTCGTTGCCACACCGGGAAGGTTGATTGATTACCTCAATCAGAATGTCATTGATTTCTCGCTGCTGAAGTTTCTGGTGATTGATGAAGCTGATCGCATGCTGGACATGGGCTTTATTCCGGATGTCAAGCGGATTATCGGGCAGACGCCACGCCCCTCCGAGCGTCAGACCATGCTGTTCAGCGCTACGCTGTCGCAGGATATTATGAATCTGGCCAGCCGCTGGATGCGCCCGGAACCTGCCATCCTGGAAATCGAGCCGGAACACGTCGTCGCCGAAGGAATCCAGGAAACAATCTACGCCTGCACCAGCCGTGAAAAACTCCCGTTGATCCTCTGGCTGCTGTCCAATGAAGACTGCGGGCGTGTACTGATCTTCCGCAACCGGCGCTGCGATGTCGAGGAACTGCATAACAAGCTGAAACGCTACGGCATCGCCTCCGAAATGCTTTCCGGCGATGTTGACCAGAAAAAGCGCCTGCGCATTCTCGAAGCGTTCCGGCAGGGCACGGTCAAGGTTATTGTTGCCACAGACGTGGCCGGGCGCGGCATCCATGTCGATGACATCACCCACGTTTTCAACTACGACCTTCCCTACGAGGCCGAGGAATACGTCCACCGCATCGGACGCACCGCCCGAGCCGGACAGCAGGGACGAGCAATCAGTTTCGCCGGTGAAGACTGCGCTTTCGTTATTCCTGAAATCGAAACCTACATCGGACGTCCCCTGCCTATCACTCAGCCTGATGAAAAAATGCTTGTGATGCCGGCACCAGTCAACACTGAAAAATATGTTTCCTCGACCAGTGATCGGCACCGGGATGGTTTCGGGGGCAAGCGTCGTTCACCACGCAGTGCCCGTCCGCAAGGTGCCCGTGTTCGCCGCAGTGGTCCGAGACGCTGAAATGAAGCCGGATGACAGTTTTTACAACGAAAAACACTAAAGGGCATTTCGTTGTTCAAAAAGAATTCACTGAGGAATGCGGAAATGCCTGACATTGTCATCAACAGAGGCGATGCTGCAACACCCCGTTTGCAGGACACCATGCCGGTTGTCCTGATCCTCGACCGGCTTCGCAGTGCCCACAATGCCGGGAATATTTTCCGTTTGGCGGAAGCCACCCGTGCAGAGAAAATTCTGGCCTGCGGTTATACTCCGGCGCCGCCGCATCCCAAGCTGGCCAAGACTGCCCGGGGTTGCGACCTTGCTGTTCCCTGTGAAATATTTCCCGACGCTGCTTCGGCCATTCTGTCCCTGAAGCAACAGGGCTATTGTATTTATGGTGTCGAAACCGCTACCACTGCCGAATATTACTGGCATACCGAATTGAAATTCCCTGCCGCCCTGGTACTGGGCAATGAGGCGCTGGGAATCTCGGAAAGCGCCCTGCCCCTGTGCGACCATTTCATCAGCCTGCCGGCACTGGGCAGCAAAAACTCGATCAATGTCGGGAACTGCGCGGCAGTCGTCCTCTTTGAAGCACTCCGGCAATGGCTTAGGGGGCAGGGGGCAGGGGGAACAGGTGCGTAGTGCGGGGTGCGTAGTGCGAGTATAGTCTTCTGACCTGTCCACCATGTCCACACCGTCCACACCGTCCACACCGTCCACACCGTCCACACCGTCCACACCGTCCACACCGTCCACGATGTCCACACCGTCCACGATGTCCACAATGTCCACATGGAAATCGCAACCGGGACGGTCGCGCCACTTTTTAACCCTGTCCCCTTTTTCAAGGTCGGATAACTTCCACGCTCACCTTTCGGAAAAGAGCCGTAGCGCTGCCATTGATGCCGATACAGACCGAACTCTGTGCCGCAGTTTTCCCCTTGATATTTGCCGGAATTTCCCCGATCAGCTCATAGGAACGCCAGTTGTTCCGGGTCGCCTCAAAAGATTTTGAGGCTGGTGCGCTCAGCCAACGCCCCGCAGAGTCATACACATGAATACCCGTGATTGGAAGCCCCGTACCGCCGCCACCCAACACCTCGAACTTCAGCTTCACAATCATCCCCGGCTTGACCGCAAAAAGGCGGCTGTGCAGCTGGACTGTCTTCTCCGAGCTGATCTCCACCTCGGAAACGTCATCCTTGACAACGGTGCGGATACGGGCAGGCCCCATGATCTTTTTCCAGCCAGCAGGCAACAAGTCCTCGCCGGACTGGACTGGCTCCGCGAAGCTGCCATTGATTTCCAACAGTTCCCCGGCAGGCAGTTTTGATGTAGACAAAATAACTCCACAGGCAGACTTGCCAAAGTTATCCGACTGTCCATTGCAGTTCAGCAATACTGCATACGGAGCATCCGCCGCCTTCTCCGGCACCCGGAACATCAGATCGACCAGCTGTTTCCCGGGTGCCAAATCAAGCGGCACTTCCGTCGCAACCGGATCGACCCGGAGTCCCTGCACCTGCAAGCGGACGCTTCGCTGCACGGCAGCATAATTGAACAGCTCGACCGTTGCCTTGAACGACAGCCCCGGGCGAACCTGTTCCGGCACCTGGATGCTCTGTATCAGGACGGCACCATCCAAGTCAACATCGTGTGACGCACTTCCCCCGGAAAAAACGGCGACCTGGCCAACAACCCGGTTGCCGACGACAATTTCATAGCGCAATCCGGCTGGTAGTTCGACCGGACCATAGTTTCCCTGCCGGTCGCTGCGAACTGCGATTTCCTCTGGCAGATCGGGATGGCGGAAAACAATTTTCTGCAATCCGGCGGGCTGATGGCCGCAGAGCAGCTTGCCGCGAAGTCGGCATGAAGCATGTTGCAACGCCATTCCCTGGAAATAAGGCGTAAGCTGTGTATAAATCTCATTGGAACTAGCATGCTGCGGATAAAAGGGAACGCCCTGCCGCATACCGACACCAATGCTGGTCATGCCACGCATGTGCCCCAGCGTCGTCGACATCATGTCCGGCTTGTAATCCTGCCCAGTCTCCGCCACATAACTCCAGGAGGACGGATTGAAGCCCAGGTGCGGCAGCAGCATGGCGCGGGCGTATGCATAAAGCTCGGCATCCTGCAGAAAACCCGCCAGCATGGTCAGCGCAACGCTTTCATGGCCGATCGTCCCCGGCGAAAAGGTCGGGCTGACAAAAATCTCCTGCTGCGTTTTCACCCATTTCCCCAGCAGCATCTTCCCCGAACCCGAAGTCGTGCCCAGCTGTACCGGCAAAGTATACGGGGCATACATTCGGTATGCCTTGCGGATGAACAAATCCGCATATATCCGCAGTGCTCCATGAATACGTGCTTTCAGATTTTCGCTCGATTCCGGGGCATGTTGCAGGTAAAACAGCAAGGCAGCCACCGGAGTAGCTGGGCGGCTGAGTCCAGGCAGCAGGGGAATCCGGTCAAAAAAACCGCTGACCATTCTCGCCTCGTTGGTCTCGAGCAGGTCCAATTGTTGGCGTTGCAGCAGTTTTTCAGCCAGTTCAGCGGCTTGTCGCCAGTAGTCCGAATTGCCGGTGCAGCGTCCCAGGTTGACGGCAATTTCCAGACTCATGGCCAGAGCTGGCGTGCTATCAGGATTAACCCCGGCGACAAACCGCCTGTTTTCCGCCGTTTGCTTTGCATCCCGCATACGGGCAAAATGACGTTCGGTCCGCCCCAATATCTGCTGGCGGCCAGCAGGAGTGCCGATGGCGGTCTCGATATTCAGCGCCTCTGCTCCGGCGGCGCAGATTCCCAAGTGATGCAGATAATTGTCCAGCGAACCATCGAGATAGACTGATTTCCACGGCGTATGGACAATCCGGTCGTCAGCAGTGCCTTTGCGGTTGTCAGACCAGTAATTGTTGTTTTTATAGTAATGTTTTTTCAGCTTCTTGTATTTTTCCTCCCTGGGCATGTGCACGCAGAGCATGGTAAAAGGCAGGTTCGTTTCCGAGTCCCAGATTTTCTGAAGGAAATCCGTGCCCCAGCGGATTTCGCTGCACAGTTTTCCGGCCAGGGCATCATTCTTCAAAAAGGCTTCCGACGCCGCCAGCGGGCGCAGAATATTGCTCATTGACATACTGTTATACAGGCGCAGGTCTGAGGCGTCGAACCAGCCTCCGACCAAATCAACCGCTTCTTTTGTATCCTCCCGCAATCCATCATCCTGAAAACAATCCGGATGCGCCGGCGTTTCACAGCCGCTGCGCATGCAATGCAACCAGTGCAGATAATTGTCCAACGCCGGTGCAAAAGGCGCGGGCGTAATCGGGAAAACCGGGGAACGGACCAGGCCAGCTTGCAGATAGCATAAACCTGAACGGGAAACCGCTGAAAAATCTGCAATTTTAAATTTTCCGTATGTTTTATCGAGGATGGTCAGTTTGCCTTCGAGCAGGATTCTTCCGCTTTTGGCGTCGCACACCTGGAACGTTTCGGCAGGGTTTTCGCAGGAAAAGACGGCTATTTTTTCCTTGTCCCAGGGCGCATATCCGATTTGTGAGAGGGAAACATAGGCGGCGGATGTCTCCCAGCCTTGGATATTCCTGGGAGGCACCTTTTCGAAACGCAAGTCTTTCAGGTAATAGGATTGCCACTGCTGATCGCCTGGCAGTTGACCAAGAGCCGTATTCCCAATCATCAGCTCACGGATTTTTGTGCGTCCTTCCGGTTCGAGATGCCCGAGATCAAGCCAGACTTTATTCCATTGCCGGGGGCGCAACGGGAACGTCGCCGCCGTCCAGCTGGGTGCTCCGATCGCCTCCAGCCAGATCGAGGCTCGGTCTGGAAGGTCCGGATAGATCAGCAGGGAAATCCGATTATAATCCGACAGTTCATCCTGATGTTGGTCAAGAGAAACACTGCCCCGCTTGTAATGTGGTGCCTCCGGTATCTTGTAAAACAAATCGCTGATGAAATTTCCGGTCGTCACATCAAATGAGATTTCCGCTTCCGCTGCAACCGGGAATTGGCCATCTGTCCTTGTCCGAAAATGAGTGGTGATCGACCGCCAGGCACTGGCATCCCCCAAGACTCCGGTGATCTGCTCGGAGGCGAATTGCGTTTCAGGTGCAAACTGGCTAGGCAACATCGTTTTCTCCATTCGGAAAGGAAAGCATCCCCCAGCCACTAGAAGGATGCATACGCAAATACAACAGGTCAATCTCATGTGTTCTCCTGCAATGATGAACTCGATCCGGCTTACTGCTAACATACCATCGACAACAATATTTTAAACAACGAAAAGACACGAAAAGACACGAAATTTTAAGTCGCACATCCTTCTCTCCTTCTCACCTCTGCCCTCCCCCCCAAAAAAATGGAAGCTTTCGTCAAAAGAGATTATAGTATGTGTTTTTCAACGGAATCAGTTTTCCCCCTGCACCCCGCACCCTGCCCATGTATGTGCGTCCCCGCAAAAAAAGCCCTTTTTGGCGACCGTTTTTTCCTCCGGAAAAAGTGGTTCCGCGTGGGGATTTTCTCGAGCGCAGGGTGACTCTTTCGCTGCCGGAAGTACGGAAGCCCTGCTCGATGTTGCTTCTCAGCGATCTGCACTGGGCAAACAATCAGCCGGAACGTTATCGGGTTCTCAGTGAGTGCATCCAAGACGAACCGGCGGACTGGTTGCTGTTCGGTGGCGACCTGTACTCTTTTTTAGAAAACGCCTCTTCCGCCTGGCACTGGCTGGCCACCCTGCCTGCTAAATGCGGAAAGATTGCGGTACTGGGAAACCGGGAAAGCATCGTCGACTGGCTTGATCATGATTTCTGGCGCAACAGCTATCAGCAATATGGCTTCCGCTGCCTGATCAATGAATGCTGGGATACCGGCAGCGAAGGACCGGTGTTCTTCGGACTGGATGACTTCCGCTTCGGAAAACCGGACTGGCAGCCTTGCCGGGCACTAGGCAACAGCGGTCGCCTAGTCATCACATTGTCTCACAATCCCGACGCCATCGCCGAGGAAAATGAAAATTTCGTCGGGCATCTCTGTTTGAGTGGCCATACCCATGGAGGGCAGGTCCGCCTGCCCATCCTGGGAGCACCATACACCTCCTCGATCTACGGAAACCAATTTGTCAGCGGCTGGCACCTGCGAAACGACCAGACGCTCAGCCATATTTCAGCAGGTATCGGGGAATCCGGCTTCGGATTCTTCCGAAGACGCCTACGATGCCCCGCCGAATTCACCAGAATTCAACTGCTGCCTGAAAAGTAATGCATCAGCCGAGGAATTCTTTTTGAACAACGAAATGCACGAAAGGACTTGGCGTGGGCTAACGCCCACAACCCATTTTTTAACCACGAACCACACGAATAGACACGAAAATTTTTTATAGGGTTGCTGCTTTGACGGATGAGATTGCACGCGGATTTGTGGTTTTGGCTGTTGTTTTCTCCGACGGATCGGTCAGACCATCCGGATCGGCATAATGCTTTGCGCCGTAGGCGCTTAACCATGCTTAACCCCAGGCTTCAGCCTGGGGTGAGGAACCCGCCAAACACAGTGCCTTGTAAAGGCACCACAATCAGACTGAGAAATGCTTGTATGCCAATGACTTAGAGTTTTCTCTTCAGAAAAATCTTTCACAAAAAACAAGAAGTCGAGGAGTAGTACGAAAAAATTTCATGGAAGTGGCTTTGCCTGCGGGAATACATCGTACTTCCAATGAAATTTTTTCATGTCCGTTAATGTCTTTAGTGGTAAAAAAATCCCCTGTCACCCGGGGCACTGGCGCCATGCTTCCTAAAGCCTTTTTCGTCCGCATCTCAATCAATGGGAGACAACACAAATGCTACTGTTTATCGGTCGAATCATCACAAAATTTTGTCTTTCTCTCCGCTATCGCATCCATGTCAGCGGTCTCGATGAATGCCTGAAATTAGGCAACAAGGGGATTCTTTTTCTGCCCAATCATCCTGCATTGATCGACCCCGTCATTCTCAGCAGTGTGCTGGTGCGTCAGTTCAAGGTGCGGGCGCTTGCCAACGAAAAGCAGATCCGCACCACCATCCTGAAATATTGCTACAAACAACTTGGAATTATGCAGCTTCCGGACATTGGCATCGCGGGACGTTCCGGACATGAAATGGTGTTGCAGCAGCTCCAGGCCTGCATTGACGCCCTCAAGGCCGGTGACAATCTGCTCTTCTACCCGGCCGGGCGCATCTACCGCTCGAAGTACGAAAAACTGCGCGGCAATGGCGGCCTCGCCCGCATCCTCGAAGAATATCCCGATGTCCGCATCGTCCTTGTACGCACCAAGGGCTTGTGGGGCAGCGAATTCGGACGTGCCAAAGGATATCAGATTTCCTTCGGCGAAGCCCTCGGAAAACATATCAAGCACATCCTGCTCAACGGAATTTTCTTTGGTCCGCGCCGTGATGTCTACATTGAACTGGTCAACAAGCCTGCTGATTTCCCGGACCCACCGGAACGAGAAATCCTAAACCGTTACCTCGAAGAATTTTACAACAAGGCAGCCACCCCGAATACCTATGTGCCATACACTTGGTTCGAACGTGGCGGAGTCCGCGAAATACCCGAGCCGGATTCCTTCAATGCGGCTGAAGACACCTCGCGCATTCCCACCGATGTGCGCGACAAAATCTATCAGAAGCTGCACGATATTACCGGCAAGAAAATCATCAAGGACAGTGACACCCTGGGCACCGATCTGGCATTGGACAGCCTGATGATTGCCGAGCTGCACGCCTGGCTGCAGGATGAATTCGGACATGAAGTCAACAGCCCCGAAACCCTGCGCACCGTCGCCAGCCTGCAAATTGCCGCCATCGGCGAGAGCAGCGGCACGGAACCGTTGCGCCCCATTCCGACAAAGTGGTTCGTTGGCAAAGATGACCGCGAACTCTACGTCGAGCAAGGCGAAAAAATCACCGATCTCTTCCTCAGAAACGCATCGATGTATCCATCCCGCCCATTGCTGGCGGATCAAGGCAAAGGGGTATTCAGCTGCCGGAAGACGGTCCTGGCGATTCTGGCGTTGAAAGATTCCATTGCGGCGATCCCCGGCGAGAAGATCGGCATTCTGATGCCGGCCAGCAGCATGTCCACCATCCTCTATCTGACTACCCTGTTCGCCGGCAAAATCCCAGTTCTGATCAATTGGACCGTGGGAAGGCGCAACATGGAACATTGCAGCAAAACCGTCGACGTGGAAAACATCCTGACCGCCAGTGTAGTGATCGAACGCCTGAAGGGAAAAGGCGTCGACTTCGGCAATCTGGAAGAGAAGTTCATATATCTGGAAAATGTTGCTGGCAAGATATCGAGCACTCACCGCATTATGGCTCTGCTGAAAAGTTATTTCTGCTGGCGGTCTCTGCGCCGCGCTAAAGTCGCCGAGACTGCGGCCATCCTGTTCACCAGCGGCTCCGAGAATTTACCCAAGGCGGTTCCCCTGACGCATGCGAATTTGCTCAGCGACTTGCGTTATGCGATGAAAGACATGCAATTACGTCAGGACGACTGCATGTTGGGCATGCTGCCGCCATTCCATTCTTTCGGTTTGCTTCTCAACGTCATGATGCCGGCCTGCACCAGATTGCGGGTCATCTATCACGCAAACCCAACCGAAGCAAACATGCTGGCGCGCCTGATCGCCGCATACCGGGTTACCATGGGGGTGGGAACTCCCACCTTCATCGGAAACATTCTGCGCAATGCGAGTGATAACCAAGCCGCTTCCATCCGTCTCGTTGTCGTCGGCGCTGAAAAATGCTCTGAGGCGATCTATGAGCTGATCCGCCAGAAATGCCCCGAGGCTCTTGTCCTGGAAGGTTACGGCATCACTGAATGCGGTCCGATTGTCGCCATGAACAAGCCCAACGTTTTCAAGGCCGGGACGATCGGGCATCCCCTCGAATGCATGGAATGGCTGCTGCTCGATGAACAGGGCAATATCATCCGGGAAGCCGGTAAAACTGGGATGCTGCTGGTACGCGGGCCGAACGTCTTCCATGGTTATATCAATTTTGACGGGGAATCCCCTTTTGTCGAAAAGGAAGGAAAAACCTGGTATCGCACCGGCGACCTGATCGCCCTCGATGAAGACGGATTCATGGTCTTCATGGGGCGCCTAAAACGCTTCGTCAAGGTCGGGGGCGAAATGGTCTCCCTGCCCGCCATCGAGGAAATCCTGCTGAAGGCCTACCAGGCGAGGAGCAAGGACGGTCCGGTTCTGGCAGTCGAGGCACTCGGTGAGGAGCTGCAACCTCTGATCACCCTGTTCACCACGATAGAACTGGAGCGCGAAGAAGTCAATCACTGCTTGCGCGATGCCGGCCTGGCGCCAATCAATTTCATCCGGCAAATCATCCACATCGACGAAATCCCGCTGCTGGGCAACGGAAAAGTCGATTACCGCAACTTGAAAAGCATGTACGCAGAAAAAAATCTTTCTGATAGCGTGACCAAGTAACTCCTTGGATAGGCTGGCGCTCACAACCCATTTTTTTGTCCACGGAAAGCACGGAAAACGCGGAAAATTTGTGTGGTTGGATCGGACGGACGGAGAAAAAACGGAAGTTGGAAGCACCTTAAAACTTGTATGCCAACTACTTGGAGATTAGTTTTCAGGAAGGTCTTTCCCAAAAAAGAAGATTTTGAGTGATAGTACAAGACACAAGAAATTCGAAGATAGTAACACCGGAGGATGCAAACATGTCTCTGTTTTCCATGCCGCTTTGGAAAAAGAAAAAAGCGATCGCTCTGGTGATCTGGTGCATCACCCTGCTGGGTCTTGGCACAGGGAACCTCATCAACCCCAATCTCTGGTTCGACGAAGCGTTGCAACTATGGGCATCCCGCGGTCAATATCATTATGCCAATTATGACACACCGCAGCCCAACACCCCAAAAGCCGCATTGAATGCCAACTACACCAATACGTGGGACCCGCCTGGATTTACGCTGCTATTAAATCTCCTGGGGAGAATTACCGGGCAACTCTGGATTTTCAGAAGCCTTACTTTTCTCTTCTTCGCATTGGGTTGCCTAATATTGACCATGCTGGCCAGAAAATGGGCGCCGCAATACCTGTTATCCGATATTTCCGGGCTGGTTCTCATAGCATCACCCCTGTTATGTCATTATGCTTTTGAAATACGACCCTATTCAATGGAACTTTTTCATGCGATCCTGGCGGTCTATCTGGTCTGTTGTTGTGAAGCCTCATGGAGCAGAAAAAAATGTCTTTTCTTTGGTCTTCTACTGGCATTCACCATGGCCTCCCGGTATCCCAGCGTTTTCCCTGCCGTTCTCTGTGCCACATTCATTGCATTTAAATTCTTTTATCAGCCGGAAAATCCGAATTTGTTTGTGCTGGACAAGGCAAAGTTATCCCTATATCTCTGTTTATTTTTGCCTTCTCTTCTTGTCGGCCTGGTCATAGTCATTCTGATGGTTACTCATCAGTGGCAGGTTGCAACAGCCAGCAATGCTTTTCACCTGTTGTTCTTGATTGCCAACAGGCCTTCCGAAGTTTTTCATTGGCTTACCCTGTTGTTATGGCTGCCTATGCTCATCCTCATCACACTGCGCGTTCTCCCTCTGAAAGCAATTTCTGAGCTGGCTCGGAAATTTGATCTGTATATTTCCTTTGTACTTGCCTTGAACATCCTTCGCCTGCTGCTGGATGTGGGGCATTTTATTCCGTATGGCATGCTTTCTCGGTTCAATTTGCCTTGCCATGCCCTCCTGCTTTTCACCTGGATTCCTCTTTTACTGTTGCTGCTTGAATACGGCTCCCTTAAACCCGACAACTTTGCCTGGCGTATCCATCTGCCAGCATTTGTCGTCATCCTCATAACCCTGGGAATTTTTCTTCACGCTTTCTTTTTCAACCGGGAAGACCCCGATCCAAGCATTAGTTATCTGAAAAAACTCCCCATTGACCCGCCACCGAAAATCCTCTCGGCAATCAATATCTATCCTGCCTTGCGATATGCTTTTGAATATGGCTCGCTCCGTGACCGGGCGCATTGGCGCGATCACATCTATTTCTATGGGAAACAATACCCAACGCAACGAGGCTGGGTCGTAAGGGAGAAATTTGCCTTCATTGCCAGTGGCGAAATGAACGAGGTCTATTACCAGCTCGCTAAACACCAGCAGTTCAATCTGATCTTGGAAAATCATTTATACCTTCAGGGCGGCAAGAGCGACTGTCCCGGATTCAGCACGGTTATTGTCAAACTGGACTGAATGCAAGTCCCTCCTGTCACCTTGGGACAATACTCTTTACCTAACGCTTTGTAACCACACAGACGACTCAACTCCGTAAAGCCGACCTTGGCACACAAGAATTTTGCCGGAGCAATTCCATCCGTCTGAGCAACAACCCCTATACAAAATTTTCGTACTACTATCACCCAGAATCTTGTTTTTTGGGAAAGATTTTTCTGGAAAGCAATCTCCAAGTCATTGACACGCAACTCTTTTAAGGTACCGCTAATTCCTATCTTTTTTCTCCGACTGATCCGACCGATCTGACCGATCCGTCCGATCTACTTGATCCGTCCGATCCGTCCGATCCGACTGATCAGTCGGAGAAAACAATAGACCAGATCACAAATTCGCGGGCCATTCCATCCGTCAAAGCAGCAACCCCTATAAAAATTTTTCGTGTCTTTTCGTGTCTTTTCGTTGTTAAAAATATGTTGATTACCAGGCGTTTCGGATGAGTCTTGCGGTATCATCGAGTGCTTCGGGTACGCAACGCGGACCTTCGAGTACGGGCATGAAGTTGGTGTCACCGACCCAGCGTGGGACGACATGTCCGTGAATATGGTCTTTAACTCCAGCTCCGGCGGCGGCTCCGATATTGAATCCGATATTATATCCGTCGGGGTGCATCAGACGGGTGAGGACTTCCTGTGACTTGATCAGCAATTCGCTGATTTCCTGCAATTCATCGGGTTCCAGCAGTGTCATGGAAGACAGGTGCCGGTAGGGTGCCACGAGCAAATGCCCGGAAGTATAGGGGAAGTCATTGAGCAGCACAAAGGCCCGTTTCCCTTTGAAGACGACGTGGTCCTGTTCACAGTCACGCTTTGCCTTTTCGCAGAAAAAGCAGGTGCCAGGTTTAGGTCCTCGGATGTACGCGATCCGCCAAGGCGCCCATAAGGGTCTCTGCCCAGCCTGAAGATTTTCGTTGGATTCCGCCATTATTGACTCCTTTTGCTTAACAAAAAGCCCCAAAGGAGTGGGAGTTGCCTCCTTTTTCCTTTGGGGCTGACTGTGCATATTACCTATGCTGCTTTAGCCCAGTCTTGCTTTCAGGGCATCGAGCTGTTTGTTCAATTCAGCAGGCAAGCGGTCGCCGAACTTGGCGAAGTGTTCCTCGATCTGCGGAATGATTGCCTTCCAGCCCTCTTTGTCAACCTCGAGCAGACGTGCCATATCCTCGTCGGTTGTATTTTTGAGTCCTTCAAGGTCCAGCGCATTTTCTTCAGGGAGGTTTCCAATGGCGGTGGTTTTGCAGGATGCGGTGCCATCGCAGCGCTCGAAAATCCATTTCAAGACGCGGGAGTTTTCGCCATATCCCGGCCACAGCCACCTGCCGCTTTCATCTCGACGGAACCAGTTTACATAGAAAATCCTTGGCGCCTTCGAGCCGGCTTTCTCGCCGATTTTCAGCCAGTGTTTGAAATAATCACCCATGTGGTAGCCGCAGAAGGGCAGCATGGCAAACGGATCAAAGCGCAACTGGCCAACACCACCGGCGGCGGCGGCAGTCATTTCCGAAGCCATCGTGGCACCCAGGAAGACGCCGTGTTTCCAGTCCAGCGCCTCATTGACCAGCGGGACAACCGTTTTGCGGCGTCCGCCGAAGAGGAATGCGCTGATTGGCACGCCGCTCGGGTCTTCCCATTCCGGAGCGATCACCGGGCATTGGGCAGCCGGGGTGGTGAAGCGGGCATTCGGGTGGGCGGCTTTGCGTCCGCATCCTTTTTTCCAGGGTCTACGGATCCAATCGACGAGTTCTTCGGGATCGTCATCATGGTCTTCCCACCAGATTCCGCCGTCCATGGTGATGGCGGTATTGGTGAAGATGCTGTTGCCCTTGGCGATTGTGCGCATGCAATTGGGGTTGGATTTCATCGAGGTGCCGGGCGCTACGCCAAAGAAACCGGCTTCTGGGTTGATGGCATAGAGTCTGCCGTCTTCGCCGAATTTCATCCAAGCGATATCATCGCCGATCGTCTCGACTTTCCAGCCGGGAATGGTCGGTTCCATCATCGCCAGATTGGTTTTTCCGCAGGCGCTCGGGAAGGCGGCGGCGACATATTTGACAACCCCTTTGGGATTGGTCAGCTTGAGGATCAGCATGTGCTCGGCCATCCAGCCTTCGTCACGCGCTTGCACGGAAGCAATACGCAGGGCAAAGCATTTCTTGCCAAGCAGGGCATTGCCGCCATAGCCGGAACCAAAGGAGATGATTTCGCGGGTTTCCGGAAAATGGGTAATGTATTTCTTGTCCATCGGGGCGCATGGCCATGGAGCATCGGCTTGGCCGTCAGCCAGAGGTGCACCGACGGAGTGCACGCATTTGACGAAAGGTGCGCCGGCATCAATTTTATTGATGACCTCGAGTCCGACGCGGGTCATGATGCACATGTTGACGACAACGTAGGGGCTGTCCGTGATTTCAATGCCGTATTTCGAGATGGGGGATTCGATCGGCCCCATGCTAAAGGGGATGATATACATTGTGCGTCCCTTCAGCGCCCCCTTGAAAAGGACGTTGAATTCCGCCTTCATCTCGGCAGGGTCTTTCCAGTGATTGGTCGGTCCGGCATCTTCCTGCTTTTTCGAACAGATATAGGTGCGCTCCTCGACACGGGCGACATCACTGACCTCGGAACGGCAAAGATACGAATTCTCCGGCTTGTCCAGTTTGATGAAAGTTCCGCTTTTTACCATCTGGTTGCAAAGCGCATCATTCTGTTTTTTGGAACCGTCACAGATGACAACATCGTCAGGTGTGCAAAGATCAATCCAGCCCTGCAACCAGGCTTTCAGTTCTGCATTTTTGATTTCGCTTAACAGCATGTTTTTCCCCTTTACTTTTCAGATTGCTTGACCGGCAACGCCGGCATCAGAAATTAAGTCAATAATATAACCCCGCAATACTCCCCGCGCAATTGGAAAATGCAGAAAAGGTACGAAAGGCCTTGGGACCTTGGTAATGCGTCAGTGAACCCGGGTAAGCAAGAAATTCTTTTTGAACAACGAAATGCCCGAAAGGACACGAAAAAATTTCATGGAAGTGGCTTTTTCTGCGAGAAC
>JAPXLT010000022.1:0-28354 GCA_033809415.1 Lentisphaeria bacterium | reverse complement strand
GCGGCACGAATTATGCGGGTGTGGCGTCCATCAACGGCGTCAGAATCGAGAATGAAAGCAACTGGACGCCTGCCACCTTCATAAAAGTCCTGGAATCTTATTTTCCCAACAAAGAATATCCCAGCGGGGCGGCAGCCTGGGCCAGCATTGCCCCAGGCAACCCAGGTGATCCAGGAGACCCAGGTGATCCAGGCGACCCAGGCGACCCAGGTGATCCAGGCGACCCAGGCGACCCAGGTGATCCAGGAGACCCCGGAGACCCCGGTGAACCGGAAAATCCTCCTTTGCCGGTGGACGACTGGGAAGCCGTATGGCTGACCAATGTTGCTGATGCGAAGGCTCTGGCATTGGCGCACAACCGTCCGATTCTGGCTGTTTTCGGCAGTACCATTTGTGCGCATTGTGACAGCTTGGATGAAAAGGTTCTGCACAACCAGGCATTCCTTGATTATGCCGCTGCGCATCAGCTGGTTTTGTTTCACTGCCGGAACAATGCTCGCCTGCGGACTAGAGTGACCGACAATTACAGGAAGACCTGCGGCATGGTTCCCGTGCTCCCGCATGTTTATCTGTTCAAGGTGAAACCCGGGGCTGACCTGACCTCGACCGCTACGACTGCCCTGGACCCCGACCAGGTCTCGCTGCTGGAGATTTCCTCAGGAAGGTATGCCGGCACATTAAGCGGCACGAATTATGCGGGTGTGGCGTCCATCAACGGCGTCAGAATCGAGAATGAAAGCAACTGGACGCCTGCCACCTTCATAAAAGTCCTGGAATCTTATTTTCCCAACAAAGAATATCCCAGCGGAGAGCCGGCATGGAACAGCCTTGTGCCACCACCTCCCCCGGGACCTGGTGGTTACGAGGATGCGGAACCCTTGGGGGTTGTACCGACTAGAGACAATCCACCTGCAAATGAGATGGACTGGATTCTCACTTCGGCGCGGGGTAATTTATCCGGTTCGAGTTCGGAGCATTGGTATAAATTTACCGGTGCAGAAAGCCGCCGCTATGTTCTGGGTGCGACCGGCATTGATATTGATGCTGCTGCCGGCGTCAGTATCAAGTTAGAGTATTTTCGCAGTGATGGTGTGAAACCTCTTAATCCCGTGATTAAAGAAGTGACTTCGAACGGATGGGATGCTTTCGATCGTGGTATCTGGCTGGATTCGCCGGAAGATACCCCCAATCAGCTATATTTCCTGCGTATTTCTCACAGTGGAGGGAATGCCGCAACGAATTTGGATTATACGCTGAAATTGCATCAGGCGGCGAAAAATCCAGCAGTGGGTGCTCTCAGCAATCCTTATTGGCAAGGCGCGCTGCTCGGCAAATGGACAATGGATGTGGAGGCCGCCATAGCGGCGGCCTGGCAGAACAACAAGCCCGTGATTTTCAGTTTTTCCGGTGTGCGTTGGTGTCGGTTTTGCGTGGGTGCCGAGCATACGGCTTTTGCCAACCCCGATTTCAATGCAGCATTGAATG
Organism: Lentisphaeria bacterium; assembly: GCA_033809415.1. GTDB lineage: Bacteria > Verrucomicrobiota > Lentisphaeria > Oligosphaerales > Oligosphaeraceae > JAQVUB01. Next base: position 26,869 of record JAPXLT010000022.1, on the reverse strand, counting down.
ATGCCTATCTGGTATTAGTGGACAACCGGCGGCGGAATGATACCGGCCCATCTTTGCTGCGGGAAAACTTTGCGGGCGGCTATCTGACAGCGAATGGAATTGCGGAAGCGACTGCTGAAGACAAACTGGCTGCCAATCTTCTTTTACAAAATGCATTGGCTCTTCCTGGAGCATCCGAAGCCGGCTGGACACATGGCCCTCGGATAAGCTATCCAACCTTTGTTTACTGCCGAGTGGCACAGACGGGCACCCGTGCTGACGTAGAAATTCGGCCGATTGGGCGTTTTGGCTATGATGCTAATTTTACGCCGACTGAAGCGAATGAAGCGGTTGCAGTCGAGAAACTCGAGCAATTGAAAATGCTGGATTTGAATGGCTATCTCGAGCGCAGCATGTTTGCAGAGACTAGCCAGCAGGAACTGGTCGCTGGAACATCCCCTTTCTCTTCATACATAGGCGGTTTGGTTACTGCGGATTGGATGAAATTTTCCGTCGAGCCGGGGAAGAACTTTATTGCTATGATCAGGGCGCGAGATGCTTCTCGGGAGGCGGAAGTTGCTCTCAAGGTGTACAAGGCGGATGGCGCAACTCTGCTCAAGCAGATTACTGGCAAGTTGTGGGATGGCACCACATTGCTTGAGTTTATTCCGGCTAATGCCGCAGGCGGCACCTTTTGGCTGTCTGTTTCCGCAGCCAATCAAGACACCCCGGTTCAGTATCAGCTGGCCTATCGCCAAGACCGGCTGAAAAACCAAGTGTTTTTTGCGAAGACGGAAATCCCGGTCGCCAGAGCTGAAAAGAGTGTAACATTTACCATACACCGTAGAGTCCTGACGCCGGAAAATGCCGAGCCATTTGCGATGCAGTATAAAATGTTTCCGAGAACTGCATCTGCGGAATGGTTTGACTCCGTAAATGTCTGGCAAGACTTGGTTTGGACAGAGGACGAAAAGGCATCGGGGAAAAAGGAACTTACGCTGAATGTTAATGTGCCGGACACTGCTGCACCTCGTCCGGAGGGGTATTGGGATTTCCGGGTTGATCTGCGTGTAGTTGGGGAGAGTTTCGACAACTGGGAGGTTTCGCAAGCTTCTGCTGACGGTGCTCTTGTCAAGATTTATTCCAAGGCTGTTTTTGCCTTGGATCCGGACTTGAGAACCTTGCAGTTGTATGAAGGTCTTCCATTCAAGCTGGTTATCCCAATCTGCAAGGGAGGCCCCTACACCGCAGTGGCAGCTGCAGGCAATCTTCCTGATGGAGTGATCATGGTTTTTTCTCCTGATGAATGCTATCTAGCGGGAACGCCGGCATTATCGAGTGATGGGCAGCCAGTTAATGTTGAAGTTACTTTATTGTTGCTAAATGGGGGACAGGAAATAGATCGCCTTACTCTGCAATTATTCATCCAAGCATTGAACGAAGCACTTGTTGATCTTGTTGCCAAGGGTGCATTTGCCGGTTTTCTGCATTCCGGAAACCAGGATATTACCAATCCCGTTGGAAGTCTGAACCTGAACAAAACGGAAAATGGAACATTCACCGCCACGGTGATTTCCAAAGATGCGACCGAACCAGTGGTATTTGAAGCTGCCCGATGGAATTACGATCCTCAAATCGAGGCACTCCTGCTCGAATTTCCCGAGAAGGATGGTAATTTTCTGAGCTTGCGCCTGTTTGCTGACGGTGAGGGAACCGGTTCTTTCCGTTCAGCCGTCGGGGAATATTCTTTGAGCTTCTATCCGGCGACTGCAAGTCCGCAGGAATACGATGGGTATTATACCGTGGCTTTGCGCTTTCCAAACCTTGGCTATGCCTCGGAAGGGGCGGATAACTTTGCTATGGGCTGGCTGCTGTTGACGATTGGCGCAGACGGCAAGGCAACGTATTCCGGCAGAATGGAGGATGATACGACCTTCGCCGGCGAAACTTGGATATATAACCAGGCGAAAGATAAGTGGGGTACTGTCGCATTCTTCGCACACCTCGGGAAGGAGGAGGCAGGTAGCTACAGCGGCTATCTGGGCGGTTTGCTGGAAGTGACACCGAAGTCCCTCCGAAACAAGGAAACCAGCAATGAGGCCTGCGTTTCGGACTGCGGAGGAACTTCTGCCTGGATAAAAACAAATGGGGAAAATGAAGAACGGAAAAAGTTGTTCCCCTGTGGAACGGTTTATGATTCGACAAAAACTCTGCAAGCGCAAATTGGCGATACGGATGAATTCTTTTACATCGAGACCCGTTTCCCGGAGGGCAATGCCGCGATCGTGCCGAATCGGGTGAAATTGCAGGAAGAAGCCGACAATGTCTTGAAGAATGTCAGCCCGGCGAACATATTCGAGATACAATATTCTAATCTGACAAAGGTGGCGGACGGTGTTTTTACTGGAACGGTTGACTTGCTGGTACCGACTCAGGAAGGTGCCATTCTTGCCATGGAAACTGTGGCCGTTCGCGGGGTATTGACTCCGGTGACCGAAGATTGCTGTTCGATTGGCTCCGATCTTTATGTCGGCTATGGGTATTATTGCTGGAATGGCCAGGTTTTTTACATACGGCTAAGCAGCGATGAGCCTACTGCTCCGCAAATTCCCGCTACGCCGGAGCTGCTCGAGTTGGGCAGTCAAACCACCTCCCCCTTCAACTTCTTGTTTTTCAATGAAGCCTCTGCCGAAATCAGCAATCCGGCCAAATGGTTGCTTTACCGGAATAATGCAGAGGGAGCAGGCTGGTCGAGTGAGGTTTCATCAGACTCGTCAGTGGATGTCCTTTTGGATCCGGCTTTCACTTGGCAGTTTATCGCTATGGGTGAAACCATGGTCGAGAGCGATATTCTGGAAATTCCGTTGCGGAAAGCGGATAAGATGCAGACATTCAACCTGACTGGCGAGGACGGCGCTGTAAAGGTGCAACAGGGCTGGAATTTGATTGCGGTGCCGTGGAATGTCATTCCGGCTGCGGATGCGAAGCTTCCTGCCGGGCTTTTCAGTTATGATCTGCAACGGAAAGTTTATATGTCGGCTATGGGGTGGACAACGGGGGCGGCATACTGGCTGTATGTCACAGAGGATTTCGAAGGATTTTCGCTGTATGGAGAAACAGATGACAATGCAGAGGTTCCAGTGCTTGCCCCAGGCAACTGGCATTTCATGGCTTGCCCCGCTGGATTAATAGACGACCATGTCTGGCATTGGGATGGAGCAAAGTTCATTTATGGCGCTCCTGCCGCAGAGGCCGATGGCGTCTGGGAATATATCGAGTAACCGGCAATTTTTAACAACGAAAAGACACGAAAAAGCACGAACATTATAGGTTTGATAGCGTTATGTTTTTCACATTTGATTACTCTCGAAGGATTGTCGGTTCGTTTCTATTTGTTGTGCTTTTCAACCTTTTTCCACTGCTTCAGGCAGAGGGTGTACAGCAGGACGATGAAGAAGTTTCCGCCGATGAATCGGTCACTGCAAAGCCAGGGATTTTGCAGGTGTTTGATGCGGATTCGCTGCAGATGGGAAAGATGTTGGACCGTGAACAGCGTGATTTCAGCTTCCGCCTGCGTAATGGGCAGGCAAAGCCCTTGCGGTTGAAGCGGGTGCGGGTTAATTGTCCTTGTCTGAACCTTCAGGAGGTTCCTCCTGCGGAACTCACTTTGGCTCCGGGTGATGAGTGTCAGGTCAAAGGGCGTATGGATGCCGGCAAGCTGAAAGTTGGCAAATTTAACCGGACCGTTCTGGTTGAAGTTGAGGGCGAAGAGTTGCAATTGGTACATATCACCGGAGAAAGTATTCAGATGCTCGATTTTGAACCGGGTCCCGGCATCGATTTGGGAACTTTTGCCGGTGTGGATGTGCCTTGGAGCCGTACCATTCATATCAAATCCCGGTTTACCGGCGATCAGGTGCTCGAATTGCTTCCTCCTCCGCCAAGCGAGAATTTTGAATATCATCTAGAGAAGCTTTCTGCAACCGAATATCGATTTGAATTCAAGCCGAAATTGCCTTTGCCTAGGGGGCGTCTCAAACATCTGCTTGATATTCCGACTCGGGGAATTGAGCGATATGGCTCCGTCCAGGTTGGGCTGTTTGGGACGGTGACCGGCTGGCAACTGGCTATGGATAAACGGTCTTTGGTGATTGATCTGAAAAAGGCGCAGGCAGGACAAAGCCATGTCTGTGAAGTCAAAATTATCCATAGAACCAAGGAGAGTATGCGTGGCGATTCCCGGCGGCTTACGAGAATCGCAAGGGAAAAGAAAAAAGCTGAAACACAGGAGAGTGTGCAACTGGTTTCAGAAGAGGAAACAGCGGCTGATTCCCTGAATAAGCTGGAAACTTGGCAGAAAATTGCCGCAGATATCCGGTTGAATCTTCCAGAGGAAGTGGCTTTGGAAAAAGTTCCTCAGGCAGATGGCATCATGCTAAAAATGACGTTTCCGGAAAATTATTTTGCGAAGATTCCCCGCGTGGCGGTTCCGGTACATTATCAACAGAGAATGATTGCCCGCTTGAATGTTTTCGGGCGGAAATAACGGCTCCAATATCACCGATCCGACCGATCCGAATGATTGTAGTGCCTTTACAAGGCACTGTGTTTGGTGGGATTTCCCACCCCAGGCTAAAGTCTGGGTTAAGCATGGGTAAATGCCTACGGCGTAATGCGTTAAGCCAATCCGCCGATCGGTCAGATAAAACAACCAACTAGACTGCAAATTCGCGTGCAATCCCATCACTCGAAGCAACAACCCCTATAAAAAATTTTCGTGCCTTTTCGTGTGGTTCGTGGTTAAAAATGATCAGGTCCCATTGCTTTATCTTCCTTGTTGCCTGTTTTTCCGCGCTTGTTTCCCCAGCCGGTGATTCCGGCTGGGTACTTTTATTCGGATCGCGGGACTGCGATGAATGCCAGGCAGCCAAGGAGCAATGGCGGCAGGACTTTCAGCCGGGAAAAGACCCCGTACTAGTTTTTCTGGAGATAGAAAACAACGCGAATTATCAGTTGCTCAATAAAATAGAAAAACTTTTGCCGCAGAGTGAAAAAGCGTATGCCTTCCCCGTTTTTCTGGTCGGCAACCGCCTTCTGCCGGATGTTGATTCGCTTTATGAACTGGAAGAGGAGGAGCTGTTGCGCCTGGCGGCAAAACCGATGGAACTTCCCGAACTGTCTTCTTTGCGTCAGGCTGTTCAGCAGGCCGAGCAGGTTGTGATTTCCTGGGAGGCTTCCGCAGTGGCGGCAGTTGAGCCTGCCAAAGCTGACGGGCGCACGGTATATCTGCTGTATTTCCTGCAGAAAAGTTGTGCGAAGTGTTCCCGTCAGCAGAAGGAACTCGAATTGTTGCAGGAGCAGATGCCGGGACTCGAGTTGACTCGTTACGATATTTCAACGATGCAGGGTCAGGCGATGCTGTCACGCGCCAGGCGGCTGTTGCATCTGCCGGAAGATTTTCAAAATCCCGCCCCAATGATCTGCTGGGCGGAAGGTTATATCAACGGACGCCTGGCAAGCGCAGAGGAATTGAAAACCGCGTTGCTGTTCTCGAGTGCGGAGCCGTTCTGGCTCGATCCGCTGACTCAGGATGAATTGCAAGCGGAGCGGCAACACCAGGAGCACGCCTTGAAAGCTTTCTCCCTGGGCATGATTATTCTTGCCGGTCTTGGAGACGGTTTCAATCCCTGCGCTTTTGCCACCTCGGTTTTCCTGATCGGATATCTGCTCTACCTGAAACGGAGCCGACGGGAAATAGCGTTGGTTGGCGCTGGATTCTGCATTGGGGTGTTCTGCACCTATCTGCTGTTCGGTCTCGGCCTGTCGTTCCTGATTGATTTTCTCAATCGGATGCTCTGGCTGAAAATTACCATTTATGCCGTTTTCGGCGTGGCGGGCTTATATCTCTGTTTCGGACATCTGCGCGATGCCTTCCGCTTCCGCAGAACTGGCAAAGCCAGCACTTTCAGCCTGGGGCTTTCCATCGAGACGCATCGACGCATTCATGATCATATTCGCAGGCTGACCGATAAGCGTTCCTGGCTGATGTTTCCGTCCTCGCTGTTGCTGGGAGGGATTGTTTCATCCCTCGAGCTGGCTTGCACCGGACAGGTCTATCTGCCAACGCTGGCTGCTATCAATGCCCATGGCTTGAATGCCCGGGCACTGCTGCTGCTGCTGCTTTACAACTTATTTTTTATTCTGCCACTGGCACTGCTGACCGTGCTGGCTATCTGCGGAGTCGAAGCCAAAGGAATGGCGCAATGGGCCAGAAAGCATGTTTTTGCCAGCAAAATCGGCTTGGCGGTATTTTTTGCGGCGATCAGCTTGCTGATGTTCTGGTTGATCTTAAAAAGTGCTTTTTAAACAACGAAAAGCACGAACAGGCACGAAAAAAAAATCGTGTCTGTTCGTGTGGTTCGTGGTTAAAAAATGCTGTTTATTTCAGCAGGCGTTCCGGGACATATACGTTCCGGGTGAGGTCATCGATGGTTTCGCGTTCGCGGATCAGGGCATGCTCTTTGCCGTTGACGAGGACTTCGGCTGGGCGCAGGCGTCCGTTGTACTGATAGCTCATGACATAGCCGTATGCGCCGGCATTTTCGACGACGATCAGATCACCCAGGGAGATGCCTTCGGGCAGGGGACGATCCTTGACCCAGAAGTCCGTGTTTTCGCAGACTTGTCCGCAGAGTCCGAGTGGGATTCTCGGTTCGTCTTCGCGTCCGTTGACGTAGATATGATGATATGCTCCGTACATTGCGGGGCGTGCGAGTGTATTCATGCTGACATCGGTGCCGATAATGCGGCTGTAGCTGTCCTTGATGGCGTGCACGGTGCCGATGATATAGCCGGCGTCGCCGACAAAGTAGCGGGCGGGTTCCATCATCAGGCGCGGCGGCTTCAAGCCATATTCGGCAATTTTCTTGCGGAACATGTCGGCTACCAGTTCTGCCGCTTTTTCAATGTCAAGTACATGGTCTTCGTGTCTGTAAGGAATGCCCAGGCCGCCGCCCAGGTCGATGAACTCGAAGTCAATGCCGAGTTCTTTGCCGGTCTTGCCGATGATGTCCATGACCAGCTCGGTGATGAAGCGGAAGTACTCGGGATCGCGGATGCAGGAACCCGGCATCATGTGCGCACCAAAACGGGTGATGCCGGCTTCTTTTGCCTGGCGGTAGGCATCTAACACCTGGTCGGGATGCGTGCCGAATTTGGCGCCGGGACCTGCATTGGTGACGAATTCGCCGACTTCGCTTTTGCCGTAGCCCGGATTGACGCGGAAGGAGAGCAGTTCCGGCCGTCCGAATTTCAAGACTCGAGGCAGCAGGGAGGGGTCATCGAGATTGAAGATGACGCCGCTTTTGAGTCCCTGGCGGATATCGTCATCGGAGAGGAAGTTGCCGCTGAACATGACGTCTTCGCCGCCGAGTCCGATTTTCTGGGCGAGCAGGATTTCGTTGACGCTTGCAGCATCGATGCCGGCGCCTTCCTGGCGCAGGATATTGGCGATGGCCAAGTTGTTGTTGGCCTTGATGGCGTAGAAGAAGCGGAAGTCGGAATAGTATTTCCGGAAGGCATTCAGCGCTCTGCGGAAGTTTTCGCGGATGCGGTTTTCCTCATAGACATACGTAGGCGTGCCATAGGCCTGCGCCAGTTCAGTGACCGGTACGTCTTCGAGATAAATCTGATTGTTGATGATTTTCATGTTTTGTTCCTTTATGGACGATGGACAGGGACAAGAATGGACGAGATGGACAGGAATGGACGAGATGGACAGGAATGGAATGGACGATGGACAAGCGATCTGAATGATTGTGGTGCCTTTACAAGGCACTGTTTTTGGGTGGATTCCTCACCCCAGGTTAAAACCTGGGGTTAAGCATGGTTAAGTGCCTACGGCACAAGGTATTATGCCGGGAGAAGAGCGATCCGGACAACATGCATCCCGCCTCTTGCATACGGGAGCGTTCGGGCGTGGGAGAGCCAAACATCAATCACAACCGGGACGGTTGCGCTACTTTTTAAACCTGCACCCTGAACATCACAACCGGGACGGTTGCGCTACTTTTTAAACCGTATGCAGTCCCATCCGTCGAAGCAACAACCATAGAAAAATTTCGTGTTTTTTCGTGTTTTTTCGTTGTTAATTGGTTTTTAGATTTCATGGGTGAACAGGCCGTCGCGCAGTTTTGGCTCGAACCAGGTTGATTTTGGGGGCATGATGGCGTGTGCATCGGCAATGGCCATCAGCTGCTCGACGGTTGTCGGATACATGGAAAAGGCAACGGCAGCCTCGCCGGCATTGACTCGTTTTTCCAGTTCGCCGGTACCGCGGATGCCGCCAACGAAGTCGATGCGGTGGCTGGTACGCGGGTCATCGATGCCCAGGATCGGTGCAAGCACCTGATTCTGAAGCAGGCTGACATCAAGCTGGTCAATCGGATTTTCAGCAGCGGTATTCCGGAAGGTCAGCAAATGCCACTTTTTCTGGAAAAACATGCAGACCTGACCGGATCGAGCGGGTTCAGGACTGGCAGCTGCAGAAATATTGCAGACTTTGCCAGTCGCATCGAAGAATTGCGCTTCATCGAGTCCATTCAGATCGCTGACTACTCGGTTGTAAGGCAGGATGCGGAGTTGCCCCGCAGGGAAGATGACGGACAGGAAGCGGTCCGCCTCGCCGATCGAAGCTCCTTTTGCCTTGAGCGCGGCGCAGGTGCGGCTGGCGCTGGCGGCGCGGTGGTGCCCATCAGCGATATAGAGCAACGGTACTTGAGCAAAAGCCTGTTGCAGAGCGGCAGTATGGGCTGCCGGAACGCGCCACCCGGTATGGCTGATGCCGTCACTGGCGGTGAAGTCGAAGAGCGGCGCACTCTGCATGCTTTCGTTGACAATGCGGTCAATGGCCGCAGAATCCCTGTAAGTCAGGAATACGGCACCGGTCTGAGCCCGAATGGTGCTGATATGGCGGGTGCGGTCGTCCTCCTTTTCTTTGCGGGTGCGCTCATGTTTGCGGATGATCTCCTGGTCGTAATCCTCGACAGAAGCCGCAGCGACCACGCCGGTCTGGCGGCGCCCATGCATCAGCAGTGAGTAGACATAATAGGACGCTTGCTGATCCTTTTTCAGGATACTGCCGCAGAATTTCCGCCAGTTTTCAGCAGCTTTCTGGTAGACGGCGTCGTCATAAGGTGAGAGGTCAGCCGGCAACTCGATTTCAGAGCGCGTAACGCGCAGAAAACTGTCCGGATTCCCTTCAGCCATGCTAGCGGCTTCGGCACGGTTCATGACATCATAAGGGAGGGTGGCGACCCGGGCGGCATTGTCGCTTCGGGCAAGCCAGGCGGAAAAGGGAAATACTTTGGCCATCGGTTTATCAACTTCCTTTTTTAACAACGAAAAGACACGAAAAGACACGAAAGTTATTGGTTGCGTTTTTTGCGCAGATAATCACAGGTCTGGGCAAACGCTTTTTGCGTGACATTTTTCTTGAGTTCCTGCAATTCGGCTTGGCGGTTTTGCAGTTTTTTCATATCGGCGGCGAAGCATGTTGCGGCTGGCGTCTGTTCGAATTTCAGCAGAGTGCTGATTTCGGGAACAACATCGAGCTGTTCACAGACCGTCAGGCAGCGCCCCCAGAACTCCGCCGATTCCTGGGTTTCGCCATCAAGTGCGAGTTTTTCCGCACGACGAGCCAGAAACAATGGGAAGAGCTGCAAGTGATAGAGGACTTTCAGCGAGAATATGTTCAGGCTGTCCTTGCGGGCGAAATCGAGCATTTCGCCGGTGCTCCAGATGCGGTCGTTCAGCAAAACCGGTGGTGCTTCGGGGACGGTCAGCGTGGCACTGTCAAACGATTCAATGACCCGTTTGCGATGGACATCATTGAACAGGTGGGATTGTTCGATGGCAAATTTCCGGGAGTAGAATTCATTCAGCTCGATCAGTTCGGTGACGCCAGGTCCTTTCAGGTTGAAGAAGATGCGCAGATGTGCCAGGCGCTCGACTTCCTTGACGGTAATGACTTGTTCGAGTTCATTCTGGCGGTAGAGGAACTTCGCGGTTAGACGTTGTGGTGCGGTTGGAGGAGCTTCGGGATTGTAGTCCGGATTGTTGACTTTTTGAATTTCGTCATGCCGGATCACGGAGCGCATGGTGCTGCGCTCGACCAGTTCGCTGCCATTGTAGTCGGCAATAATGCCGCCAAAGATGACATAATCCTGGGTGCCTGGGGGCACGCCGCTGTCCGCGACCTGAACCATAGGCGCCAAGCCAGGGATAGCCAACAGGTTGCGCAGGATGTTTTCCAAGTCACGGGCATAGGTCATGCCCAAGCCGGGAATGCCTGACGACATCTCATTGATGACCAGCGAACGCTGCAAAACATCCTTTTTTAAAATTCGCAGGGAAAGCTCGCGGAATTCCTGGATTTTCGGCAGTTTGCCGACTAATTCGTCCTCGAGGGCGCTTTCTCCGCCCGCCAGATCAATCAAATCCTGCAACATTTCGCACAGGGTCAAGCAAATGCCATGTTTGTTGGCAATGTGTGACGCATGATCGGCGGCGGAGAGATATTCCTTGAAAGCCGCCGGCAAAATCGAACGGAATTTGACAGTCAGATCCTTCTCGATGGCCTTGGCAAAATGCTCGATGTTTTTGCCGTCCGGACGCAACTTGAAATACAAGAGCAGTTCCGGCGCTTTGGCGTCGGACAAGAGCTGCCGCCAGGCCTTGTATTCTGCCGCGGCTTCCCAGAATTCTGAGTTTGCGGCAAGTTTTTCGATTTGCTGTGTCCACAGGGTACTGCGCAGGGCGGCGGCGGAAGAGGCGAGTTTGACCAGGCGTTCCTTGTTTTTGTTCAGTGAATTTTCGTAGCGCTTGTCCTCGAACCAGGTTTGAAGATGTTCCGAGAAACTGCGTTCACAGGTCTCGAGCAGGCGTTGCAGTTGAGCGGGATTGGCAGCCCGAGCCAGGTTTTCCGGTGTGCCAATTTCCTTGAAAAGGGTCTTCTCGATTGGCGCCAGTTCGCTATCGAGGATTTTTTCCGGCAGTTCCTGACGTGTGCGCTCAAAATCAGCTAGTGTGCTGGTGTCGCCAATTAGTGCCAGGCTGCTGTTGGCGGAGAGATTCTTGCGGGTTTCATCAAGGAGGTTCAAGGCCTTTCCACCAAAGCCGGACTCGAGCAGGGCATTGACTTCCGCTTTCGAGTCAAGCAAGCGGCGTTTCAGGGCAAGGACATCTTGGATTTGATCAAGGGAAGTCAGCAACTCCTGACGCTGCAAAACACCAGTTTCGGGAATCATCACCGGATGCGCGGAAAGCCAGGAGCGGAATGCCCGGGCGTCGGATTCGTTGCCGAAAAGCAAATCGATCTCCGCATCGGAAGGTGCTGCGGAAAGCGGAGTTTTCAAGGCGTCTCTTAATTTTCCCAGCATGTCGGACATGCTGTTCCAGTCAGTATTGTCGGCAAAAAGGGTTGGATCGATGCGCAGGCCTCCACTGGCATCAAGGCGGACAAGTGGTCCGGTCTGGGCCGCCAGCTTTTCAGCAAGAGTCCGGTTGCTTTTGTCTGCCGCCTGGGTTTGCAGTTCATGGATATAGGCGAGCAGACTTGGATCAAGGGATTCCCTGTTTTGTGAATCCAGGTACCAAGTCAGGAGCGCATAGCGGGTTTCAGCGGAAAGGGTGTCCGGGAAAGAGTTCTTCCAGGTTCCGTTTTCACGTTGGACACCCGGCGGCAAATGCAGGCTGCGGCAGCCGGAAAACAGCAACACAAGCAGAACCAGAGTACTCATGGCTCTGCGAAGGGGCTGTTGTACCAACGGAATAGAATCCATAATCAGAATACCGGATTAAAACTGCACAGCAAATATTCCCGGACGGCAAGGTCATTCTTTTTTAACAACGAAAAACTGTTATCCGGCTTCATTGACGTATTGCAAGTCAATCAGTTGATTTTCTTGACGACATAGTCGTGATTGCGCTTCGAGACGACCTCGATGTTAAAGGTGACATTCTCCATTGGTTTGCCGGATTGTGTGCCAATGGCCTCGAGTTTGTCAAGGATTTCCATTCCCTGGGTGACTTGGCCGAAAACGGCATGGCGTCCATCCAGGTGGGGAGTGGGGCCGAAGCAGATGAAGAACTGGCTTCCGTTGGTATTGGGTCCGGCATTGGCCATCGAGAGGATGCCGCGCTTGGTGTGCTTTAGCTTCGGTGAGAACTCATCTATGAAGCGATAGCCTGGGCCGCCGGTGCCAGGCGTGCCGGTAGCTCCGCGTTTCGAGTTGGGGCAGCCGCCTTGAGCCATGAAGCCGTTGATGATCCGGTGAAAAGACATTCCCTTGTAGAAGTCAGCTTCAGCCAGGCTGATGATATTGGCCACTGTATTGGGGACTTCATCCTCGAAGAGTTCGACCAGGATGTCACCTTTGCTGGTGGCAATGCGGATTACGGGGTTCTTTTCTTGCACAACGGGCTGTCCATTCATCTCTGCTAACTCCCTTTTCGAAAATTGAAACATCTTACCATCTTTTTTGACCGTGACAACTTCGCCACGGCTTATTATTTCACCCTCGAATACCCTGCCGTCAAGCAACTTGATGCTACCGGCATGAAGCTGCAGAAAAAAGACGGAAGCGACGAAGAACGAAAAACGAAAAATCATATTCATGATGTGTCTCCAATAACTTGCTCGATGACTGAATGGGAATCTACTTAATTTAATCCGGGAAAGAAGATTGGCAAGGATAGGGTGCAGGGTGCAGGGTGCAGGGTGCGGGGGGCAGGGGGCAGGGGGCGTGGTGCGTGGTGCGGGGTGCGTGGTGCAGGGTGCAGGGTGCAGGGTGCGTGGTGCGGGGGGCAGGGGGCAGGGTGGATGTCCACAATGTCCACAATGTCCACAATGTCCACCACATTCGACAGGGTTGTCAGGTTGGGATTTTGTTTTGCTGGAACCAGTGTTTTGCGAGGTAGATTCCTGGCGTATCGAGCAGTGCGGTGAGTGCTTTAAGGGCGTAGGTCGTCCAGACGATCGAGGCAAATACGTTTCCTTCGAAGACGCCATAGAAGGCAATGGTGGTGAAGATCAGGGTATCGAGCAGTTGCGCTACCAAAGTGGAGAGATTGTTGCGCAGCCAAAGCCAGCGCGTGCCAGGTTTGCGTTTTTTCAGAAAATGGTAACTGGCTACATCATAGAATTGACTGACCAGATATGCGCACAGGGAGGCAGCCAGAACACGCGGTAAAAAACCGAAAATCACCTTCAAGCTTGGCTGGACGAAATCACTGGGAGCTGGCTGGAAAGCAAGAGCCAAGGTCATAATCAGAATGGTCAGCAGCATAGTCAGAAAGCCGACAAGAACCGCCAGATGTGCATCTTTCCTGCTGTGATTCTCGGATAGGATGTCAGTTGCCAGAAACAAGCTGGCATAGGCAATGTTGCCCAAGGTGGCGGTGAATCCGAAGAGCTGGACAATTTTCAGCACTTGGATATTGGCCAGTATGGTGGCAATCGGAATCCAGATGAAGACGCCGGTTTTGCCGAGGTACCGGTATAGCAGCAGCAGTGCTCCAAAGTCCAGGAAGAGCATCAGAAACCAGAGGAGTTCATTCATGGCAGGCCAATCCATGTCAAGCGAAGAAGAGATTTCTGGTGGGCGAAATCGGGTCGTAGGTATAGCTGCAGCCAAGATGGCGCAGTGCCGCTTCATCACCGCCGCCGGGTATATGGGACAGATGGACATCGCAATGCTCGAGCAGATGCAGGCAGTCCAAGGCACGTTTTGCATAGCTGTCTCGGGATGCGCTTACTACCAGTGCAATCAAGGTTTCACTGAGGTCGAGGCCAACCCGCTTGCGAGTACCCAGGCCATTCTTGAAATTGGCAACCGATTCCATGATCTCGGGCAGCAGCAAATGCTGGCTGTCCGGCAATTGTGCCAGATGTTTTCCAGCATTGAGAATCATGCTTGCCGCTGAATGCATCAGCGGAGAATTCTTGCCGGTAATAATCGTCCCGTCGCGGAGGCGGATTGCCGCCCCGCAGTATATTCCATTGTCGCCTTTTCCGGCTGCTTCGCAGTCCAAGGCTGTTTGTCGTGCGGCCTTGACGACCTTGCGGTCTTCCGGGCGCAAGTTGGCCTTGTGCAGGATTTCCTCGATGCGCTCAAATGTCTTTTCATCGCCTTGCCCGGATTGCATGGCGGCGTAGTACTGGAAGAAACGGCGGATGATTTCTTCGCGGGCTGCCTGCTGGATAGCCTTGTCGTCGCAGAATCCGCTGGTGATGCAGTTGACTCCCATGTCGGTCGGGGACTGATATTTGGCATTGCTTCCGGTGATGCGGCTGAGCAGTCCTTGGAGCAGCGGGAAGGTTTGCAGGTCCCGGTTGTAGTTGACGGCCATCACTCCATATGCGTCATAGTGAAAATTGTCAATGGCATTGTTATCGGAGAGGTCTGCGGTGGCGGCTTCGTAGGCGATATTCAGCGGGTGGTTCAGCGGCAGGTTCCAGACGGGGAAGGTTTCGAATTTGGCGTATCGTGCGGTATGTCTCTGCTGCGATTCGTGGTAAATCTGATTGAGGCAGGTGGCCATTTTGCCGCTCGAGGGACCCGGCCCGGTCACAACAACCAGCGGACGGGTGACCGGAATGTAGGGGTTGCGCCCAAAGCCCTCCTCGCTGACCACTTCCTCGATATGACTGGGATAGCCGGGTATCTCCCGATGCAGAAAAACCTGTAAACCATGGCGCTTCAGGCGCTTCTGAAAAGTGTTTGCGGCCGTCTGTCCGCTATAGCGGGTGATGACAATGGCGGTGACTGAAATATTGTTTTCGCGCAGATCATCGATCAGCTTTAATGCCGCTTTGTCATAGGTAATCCCGAAATCCGCCCGGATTTTCTTTTTCTCGATGGCTTCGGCATGGATGCAGATAATAATGTCGGCTTTTTCTTGCAACTGCCGCAACAGCTGGATTTTGACATTGGGATCATAGCCAGGCAGAACGCGTGCGGCGTGGAAATCACCAACCAGTTTGCCGCCGAACTCGAGATAAAGTCGGCCATCGCCCTGTTCAGCGCGGCTGATAATAGCCTTGTGCTGCTGCTCAAGATATTTGTGAGTATCGAATGCAAATGATTGGTACATAATCAAAATAATTATTAACAACGAAAAGACACGAAAAAACACGAAAATTTATCGGGTTGACAAAACAAAAAGCGAACAGAATCATGATGAACCCTGTTCGCTTTTGGCTTGGCTGTAAAGGCGGATCAACGGGAACGCTTGCTTTCCCGGCGTTTGATTTCGCTGGGCTTCTCATAATGACGGCGGTTCCGAAGCTCTTTCATCGTACCTTCTTTGTCCATCTTCTTCTTCAGACGACGCAGAACACGCTCGACAGGCTCGTTTTTACGGCATTTGATCTCTGACATTCTTTTTCACCCCCTCTCGGGGTCTTCAAGGTGGCTGTGAACCTAAACAAGTAAAAAATATAATGTAATCCGAAAAAGAAAAACTGCAAATTTTTAAAGGGTGCGGGGTGCGGGGTGCGGGGTGCGGGGTGCGTTCGTTTCCTGTCCACACTGTCCACAAAGTCCACACTGTCCACAAAGTCCACTCAATCTCCTGCCCCCTCCTGCCCCCCCTGCACTTCACAACCGGAACGGTTGCGCTACTTTTTAAACCTGCACCCACTCGCCACTCGCCACTAATCCTGCCCCCTGCCCCCTGCCCCCTTTATCCAGGTATGATGACGGATGGGTCGTAGTCCTGTGGTGCTTCGTAGCCTAGGAGGTTGATGCAGGTAGCTGCGATGGAGCTGATTCCCAGGCCTTCGCGCAGGGTGGTCTGGTAGTCCTGTTGGAAATCCGGATCATAGATCAGGCATGGTACCGGGTTGAGGGAATGTGCCGTTTTGACTTTCGGGATGCCATTTTCGGTCACCACACTGCCGTCTTTTTTATGCTCGTACATATCATCGGCATTGCCATGGTCGGCGGTGATGACTAGGACGCCCCCGGCTTTGGCAACTGCCTGTTTGATGCGTCCGAGGCAGAGGTCAACGCATTCGACACCGATTTTGGCGGCCTGGAAAACGCCAGTATGTCCAACCATGTCGCCATTGGGAAAATTACAGCGCAGAAAATCATATTTTCCGCTGCCGATTGCCTGCACCATGCGGTCGGTGATTTCGGCGCCTTTCATCCAAGGGCGCTGCTCGAAAGGAACCTGATCCGAGGGGATTTCGACATATTCTTCGAGTTCCGCACTGATTTTGCCAGATTTGTTGCCATTGTAGAAATAGGTCACATGACCATATTTCTGGGTTTCCGAACAGGCAAGGCTGCGGATGCCCAATGCGCAAAGAAATTCGCCGGTAGTGCGGTCGATGGCCGGCGGGCTGACTAGGAAGCGTGCAGGCACATGCAAATCGCCATCGTATTCCATCATGCCGGCGTAAACGACATCCGGATGGCGAACACGGTCAAACATAGTGAAGTTATCTTGTTCGAAGGCGGCCGTGATCTCCTGTGCGCGGTCGCCGCGGAAATTAAAGAATATGACGCTGTCCCCATCTTCGATAGTACCAACCGGCTGACTGTTTTCAGCAATCACGAATGGGGGGAGGTCCTGGTCGATGGCGCCGGTCTCCTTGCGCAAGGTCTCGATGGCCGTGGCAGCATCCGGGAATTGGCGGCCCTGGCCGAGAACATGCGTCTGCCAGCCTTTTTCCACCATGCCCCAGTTGGCATTGTAGCGATCCATCGTAATGCACATGCGCCCTCCACCGGAGGCAATGCGGGCATCACAGCTTGCGTTGCGAATGCCAGCGAGGAAATCCTCGAAGGGGAGAACGTATTCGAGGGCGGAGGTTTCGCCGACATCGCGTCCATCCAGCAGAATATGCACGCGAATTTTGCCGACACCCGAGTCTGCGGCTTTGCAGATCATGGCTTTCAGATGATCGATATGCGAGTGTACATTGCCATCGGAAAACAGTCCGAGAAAGTGCAACGTGCTTTTTTTGCCGAGGGCGTTGTCGATGATTTCTCGCCAGGCTTTTCCCTCGAACATGGCACCGGAGGCGATGGAGTCGCTGACGAGTTTGGCACCCTGGCCAAAAACACGACCGGCACCAATGGCATTGTGCCCGACCTCGGAATTGCCCATATCGGCATCACTGGGCAGGCCGACGGCCGTCCCGTGGGCTTTCAAACGGGTGTTCGGGCAGTGGGCGTGAAACCAGTCCAAATGCGGAGTGAATGCAGCCGCAACTGCATCGCCCTCGATATATTTGCCATAGCCGACACCATCCATGATGACTAGCACAACCGGTCCTTTACGACCCTTGAACCAACGCGCTTTCGGTAATTTTTCCAGCATTATTCATCCCTTAGTTTTCAGGTTGCAGGTAAAACAAATAAAATAATGTTCAAAGTTCAAAGTTCAAAGGCAGTTTTTTACAACGAAAGACACAAACTGCCACGAAATCTTCGGGTCTTTTCGGGCATTTCGTTGTTCAAAAATCATTCATCATTTTCCTGTGGGGGAAAGTGGCAAAGACGGGTTCAAGCTGGTACATTAAAGGATTAGTCTGAGGATAGGTTTTTATAGATACGGGTGCAGCGATGAAATTATCGAAATACATTCTGGTTTCCATGTTTCTGTCGTTATTCCTGCATCTTTTGCTGTTGCACATTACATCAGAAGTGCTGATCGGAGCGAATGCAACGGAAGCAGGAGAGAACCGACGCTTTTTTGAACGCTTCATACCGGTGCAACTTCTGCCGGAAGAGGAAGCGCCAAAGCCTAAGCCAGAACCAATACCGGAAAAGGAGCAGGGAAAGGATCATCCGTCCGCTTTTCCGGATCAGAAGACGATGAAAAAGATTACGGCGGATATGCAGCATGAGGTGCGTCAGCTGTCCAATGTCCGGAAAATCGAGACGATTTTTCAGAAAGACAATCTTCTGGATGTGCCCAAAACCCGTTTTCGACTCGAAGGTGTAGACAAGCAACGTCCGCCTGGCCTGGACACGAGTTCCGATGAGAAGCCGGTTCTGGCAACCGCCCCGCGTCCTGAAATCATCGAGATCGATTATACCTCTTTGCCGCCTCCTCGCCAGGCTTTGAAGATGCGCACGATCACTCCGCGTCTGGAACGGGAAAGCAGTGATGCGGCGATGCTGCCGAGCCTGACTCCGCATGGTCCGTTGACTTCTTCCTCTGGAGGTTCCTATGGATTGAGTGTCAAATCCGGGTTCAAGCCATCCTTTGATGTTCCGGATATCGAGATTCCGGAGTTGAAGCTGGATACGCCGACAACGGTTGCGCCCAGCCTGCAGGATTCTGCCCCGTCGCCACTGGAAGTTGCCACGGTTTTATCGACGCCGCGTGAAAATACTTCGAGTTTGCCGCTGCCCTTTGACGGCTTTGTGGATATTCAGGTGAGTGTGATCAAGGACTTGGTTGGCAACAGCGGTTATTTTCAGGTGGATATCACGCCCAATGCCAACAGTGATGCACTGAAGGACATTGCCAAGGACTCTCTTTTCCTGATTGACCATTCCACGAGTATTTCTCCGCAGAAATTGTCTCAATTCAAGCAGGCGACT
The DNA here is from genome assembly GCA_033809415.1 of Lentisphaeria bacterium. Classification (GTDB taxonomy): domain Bacteria; phylum Verrucomicrobiota; class Lentisphaeria; order Oligosphaerales; family Oligosphaeraceae; genus JAQVUB01. The sequence goes on along the minus strand of JAPXLT010000022.1, from coordinate 8,267 downwards.
CGTGAAGCCCTGGCCTGCCTGAATCCAAAGGATCGCTTCAATGTGGTTGCCTTTACTACTACGACCCATTCGCTGTTTCAGGGTTACCAGCCGGTCAATGCCAGGAATCTGGCCGAGGCTGATAAGTATGTCGCGGGACTTTGGCGCGGCGGCATGACCGATGTTTTCGGCGGCGTGGCACCCTATGTGAAAAATAGCAATGGGGACAAAAACCGCCCGCTGAATATTTTTCTTCTGACCGATGGACGCTCGACGGTCAACATCCATGAGCCACCTGCCTTCCTGCGCCAGATCACCGCCTTCAACCCCGGCAATGTGTCGATCTACCCGTTCAGCGCAGGAACACAGGCCAACCGGCAGCTGCTCGATTTTCTCGGATATCTGAACCGGGGCAGCAAGTGCCATGTGGATGACGTCGAGAAACTGCATGAGGAGCTGGTCAACTATATCAGTACGCACAGCAGCTTGATTATCATGGACTTGAAATATACTGCGGAAGGTCCGGTCAGCCAGGAGATTTTTCCCCGCTCGCTGCCGCATCTCTACCGCAATGAATCGTTGCGCCTGTTTGGCCGTTTCCGCAGTATCGACGATGAACTGGTGTTGACTCTGACCGGAAAAGATGCCGACCTGAAAACCCGGGACCTGATCTTTCGGAGACGTTACCGGGAATGCCCGCCAGCCAGCAAAGAACTGCCCCGGGAATGGGCCGGGCAGAAAATCCTGTTCCTGCTGGCACAGCGCAACAGCACTGAAAACCAGACGTTGATCACACGCTATAATGCCGAAATCAACGCATTGACCCGGAAATATGGCGTGTATATGCCGTATTGAGGATTTTTTAACAACGAAAAGACACGAATAGGCACGAAAAGGAGAATGGATGTCAGGCAGGATAAAATTGCTGGCGATGGACCTCGAGGGGGTTCTGGTTCCGGAGGTGTGGATTGCTTTTGCTGAAAAGACGGGTATCAAGGAATTGCGCTTGACTACTCGTGACATATCGGACTATGACGTGCTGATGAAACGGCGCCTGGCTATCCTGAAGGAAAATTCTCTGCGCCTGCCGGATATTCAGGCGGTGATTGAAACGATGGAACCCCTGCCGGGCGCCCTCGAGTATCTGCGCTGGTTGCGGGAACGCTGCCCGTTCGTTATTTTATCAGATACTTTTTATGAATTTGCTGCTCCGTTCATGCGCAAGCTCGGGCATCCGATGTTGCTGTGCAATTCATTGGTGACGGACGAGCAGGGTACAATTCTCGATTATCGTATGCGCCAGCTTGATGGCAAGCGTCATGCAGTGCTTGCCTTTAAACAGTTGAATTTCGACGTGCTGGCGATGGGGGATTCCTTTAATGATACAGCCATGCTTGCCGAAGCCAGCCTGGGAATTCTTTTCCGCCCATCGGAAAAGGTGCTTCAGGAATTTCCGCAGTTCCCGGTGGCCCGTGAATATGACGAAGTAAAAGATATACTCGAAAAGGCTTTCAGCGCCTGAAGCAAATTCTTCTCGGGTGGAATGGTTGGATCATGTCAGAAAAATGGCACTTCAAAGTTGAAATGTATACCGAATTCAGTTGCCGTCCGGAGGCCCCCTGCGTGGTTTTCGATCCATCCGGTGAAATTTTGCTGAATGAGGATACTGGAGATGTCCTTCATCCTGAAGGATATCAACGGCTTCTGAAGACGTCGCCGCTGGATGTCGCATATCTCGGCACCTGGGATGGGCAACGCTGCTTTGCAATTACCCTGCCCGTCGAGGAAGCGGAACGCTTCAGCAATCGGACTTCCTTGCGCGAGGTTCTGGCACGCCGGCAACCCGACCAGGTCTGCCTTGTCTGCATGGGGAAGCAGTTGCTATATTGGCGGCAGCAGACGCGTTTTTGCAGCGCATGCGCTGCCCCATTAGAGGAAAAAGTCGGCGAGCGCGCCCGTATCTGTCCGAACTGCCAGGCGCTGTATTATCCTCGCATCAATCCTGCGGTTATGGTTTCCGTGCATCATGGCGAAAAAATTCTGCTGGCGCACAACCGGAATTTTACTGGCGGGGTATTCAGTCTGGTGGCCGGTTATGTCGAGGTTGGTGAGACCCTGGAACAGGCCGTTCGGCGCGAAGTCCTCGAGGAGGTTGGCATCCAAATTCGCAATATCCGCTACTGGGGCAGCCAGTCCTGGCCTTTTCCCAGTTCGCTGATGGTGGGGTTTCTGGCGGACTATGACAGCGGTGAACTCTGCCCGGATGGCGAGGAAATCGATGAGGCAGGCTGGTTCTCGTTGTCGGAATTGCCGCCGCTGCCTCGAATAGGCAGCATGTCACGCCGGATCATCGATAGCCTCCTGGCGGATACGAACCATTTTTAACAACGAAAAAACACGAAAAGGCACGAAAATTTTGATAGTATGAGTACGTGCGATGCAGTTGGCGGGAGCGGGAAAAGCGACAGCAACCGTTCGCTGGGGCGTTCGATGCTGACAGTCAGCAGCATGACCTTCTGCAGCCGGATATTTGGTCTTCTCCGCGATATTGCGATGGCCTGGTACTGGGGCGGGACAGTTGATACCCAGGCCGCTTTCCAGGTCGCTTTTGCCTTTCCCAACAGCTTGCGAACCCTTTTTGGGGAGGGGGCATTCAATCAGGCCTTTGTGCCGATTCTGGCTGAAAGCCTCGAGAAGCAGGGGCGCGAGAAGGCTTGGCTACTGGCGGAAAGGGCGATTTCCCTGCAATTGACCGCATTGCTGGTCTGTGTGCTGGCAGTGTCCGGCATCAGCCTAGGCTGTCTGGCGTTTTCACCGCCGGACACCGCTCCGCGCGTGCGCATGACGCTGCTGATTTTGCCGGTGCTGATGCCATACGCCATGTTTATCTGTTTGACCGGTGCCTTCTCTTCTATCCTGAACTGCCTGAAAAAATTCCTGTTGCCGGCACTGACTCCGATTTTATTCAATGTGGTTCAGATTTCTTCGGTTCTGCTTTTGTCGCTGCTCTGGTACCATGATGAATTTGCGGCATTATTGTTTTTCAGCCTGAGTGCCATTCTGGCCGGTTTGCTGCAATTGCTGACGGTGATGGTGGCAGCACGTCGGCAGGGTTTTGTTTTTCATTTCAATCCGACATGGAATTGTCCGGAAGTCAAATTGCTGTGCATCAACATTCTGCCGGGTCTGGTGGGTGCTGGTGTCATGCAGCTGAATTCCCTGGTGGATCGGATTCTCGGACTCTGGTTGGGGTCAGCGGCGGTTGGGGCGTTGAATTACAGTCAGCATCTGGTTTATCTGCCGGTGGGAATCTTTGGCGTGGCGATGGGGGTTGTTTGCTTGCCGAGCATGTCGCGTGCCTGGGCTTTGCGTCAGGAAGAGGAGATGGTGAGCAGCCTCAACTATGCATTGCGGATCGTACTTTTTCTGTCATTGCCTTGTGCCACTCTGCTGGGCGCACTCAGTACGGAAACGATCAGCATGCTGTTTGCCCGGGGGGCGTTTACATCGGAAGCAGTTCGTGAATGCAGCTGGACACTGAATTTTTACCTGGTTGGCCTGCCGGCTTTCTGTTGCGCCAAAGTGGCGACGAATCCCTTTCATGCTAGGAAAGATACCCGGACTCCGGTAAAAATTGCGATGATCTGCATGGTTCTGAATCTGGTTCTGAACCTGATCCTGATGCAGTTTCTGCGCCAGGGCGGTCTGGCGTTGTCCACCAGCATCTGTTCCTGGCTAAATGTCACTTTGCTGCTGACCTGCAACCGGCGCATGCTGCCTGCCTGGAAGCCAGGCCCCGTGCTGAAAGCCGCCTTCGGGTTGGGAGTCATGGCTATGATTGCCGGTCTAGTTGCTGGACTGACCGGTTACGCCATGCAGAAAAGCATGGCGAACATGCCGGCTCTCCCCTCGATCCTGAAGAATCTGTTTTGCGTAGTCGGCGGCGGTCTGGCTGGTGGCATCACATATCTGCTGGCAACAAGGCTTGCAGCACGTCCGGAACCGTCCGAATTGCTGCACGCCCTGCTGAAACGCTGAGTTTTCACGGACTTTTCACGGACTTTACACGGACTTTTCACGGACTTTTCACGGACTTTTCACGGACTTTACACGGACTTTTCACGGACTTTTCACGGACGGGACACGGACGGGAAGTCCATTGTCCATCCCGTTCCATTCGTGTCCATTATGTCCATCGAGTCCACTCTTGTCCCTGTCCCTCGTCCATAAAACGGCACGAAAATTGCCTGATCATTGAATAAGGAATGCTGGTTATGACCCGACAGGAATTTGCCAATTTGGCTGCGGGGCGCATCCTGATCCTGGATGGCGCTACAGGCACGGAATTGATCAAGCGCGGTATGCCTGCCGGAGTCTGCCCGGAAGCCTGGGTGCTCGAGCATCCCGAGGCTCTTCTGGATGTGCAAAAACAATATGCGGCAGCCGGAGCAAATATCATTTACACGCCGACTTTTGGCGGCAACCGCAAAAAGCTTGAGGAATTCGGCCTGGGAGACAAGGTGGGCGAAATGAATCGCCGCCTGGCTGAACTCTCCCGCAAGGCAGCACCAGGTTGCCGGATATTCGGGGATTTGGCGCCGACTGGACAGTTTGTCGAACCATCCGGGAACCTTCCCTTCGAGGAATCGGTTGCCATCTACCGGGAGCAGGCCGGCGCTTTGCTGGAAGGCGGCGTGGATGGCTTCGTCATTGAAACGATGATGGATGTCCAGGAAGCCCGTGCGGCCCTGCTGGCGATACGGGAACTTTGCGATCTGCCGGTGATGGTTACTCTGACTTTTGAAGCCGAGAAACGCACGCTGGCAGGCAATGATCCAGTGGCTGCCCTGGTGACTTTGCAGGCGCTCGGCGCCGATGCTTTCGGCTGCAATTGTTCGAGTGGCCCGGAAGGCATGGCGGAGATCATTGCCATGCTCAAACCATATGCAGAAATCCCCCTGATTGCCAAGCCCAACGCCGGTCTGCCGCAATTCCGCGCCGGCAAAACGGTCTTTCCAATGGGTGCCGAGGAATTTGGACGTCATGCAGCTACCCTCGTGAGTGTCGGTGTCGGCATCATCGGCGGCTGCTGCGGAACAACCCCGGAACATGTTGCGGAGCTGGCAAAAGCAGCCGGGCGCTTGCAGGCACCCGAAATCGGTGCGCAGATACAAGGCGTCGTCAGCTCGGCGCGGACGTTTCGGGTGTTGCATCCGGACGAGCCGTTCACGGTCATTGGCGAGCGCATCAATCCGACCGGAAAAAAGGCCTTGCAGGCGGAATTGCGTGCCGGTTCCTTTGGGCTGGTGCGAACGTATGCGGAAGAGCAGCAGGAGGCTGGTGCGGCGCTGCTCGAGGTCAATGTCGGCTTGTCTGGCATTGATGAGGCGAAGGTGATGCGGGAGGCAGTGTTGCTGCTCTCTCGCAGCAGTACGCTGCCTTTATGCATCGATACCACCAAACCCGAAGCCGCCGAAGCGGCACTGCGGGTCTATCCTGGGCGGGCGCTGTTCAACTCGATTTCGGCGGAATCCGAACGCCTGGAGAAAGTGCTGCCGATTGCGGCGAAATATGGTGCCATGCTGATACTGCTGCCGTTGACCGAAGACGGCATCCCGGAAACCTTGGAAGGACGCATCGATGCTATCGGGCAGATTTTGAAAGCGGCGGAGTCTTACGGCTACCGGATTGCGGATGTCTGCGTGGATGGCCTGGTGATGACGATTTCCTCGAATCCGCAGGCGGCGCGTCTGACCCTCGAACAGCTTGCCTGGTGCCATAAACGCGGCATGAATACTGTCTGCGGCCTATCCAATGTCAGCTTTGGCATGCCGCGCCGCGATCTGGTCAATCAGGCTTTTCTAGGCATGGCTATCGGCAATGGCCTCAATATGGCGATTGCCAACCCGTTGCAGTCCGAGCTGATGGATGCTGTCCGTGCCGGTGACGCGCTGAGCGGGCGCGATCCAGGCATGCGGAATTTTTGCAGCATCTACGCTGGGAGCAGCAAAGCGGCGGTGGCACCGGGGAAGGAACTGTCGCCGGTCGAGGCTGTGCGTCATGCCTTGCTGCAGGGCAATACCGATGGCATGCCTGGAATGATCAAGGCAGCGCTTGCTTCCGGCGCTGCGCCGAGCGATCTGGTCGATCAAATTCTGGTTCCCGGGATTACCGAGGTTGGCGCTCGTTTCGAGCGCAAGGAGTATTTTCTGCCGCAGCTGATCATGAGTGCGGATGCAATGCAGGCGGCGATGGCGGTGTTGCAACCCCTGCTCGAGGAACAGCAGAAATCGGCACCGGCGCGGGAAAAGATCATCCTGGCTACCGTCAAGGGTGATGTTCATGACATTGGCAAAAACATCGTTGCCATCATGTTGAGGAATTACGGGTTCGAGGTCATCGACCTCGGCAAGGATGTACTGGCGGAAACCATTCTTGATGCCGCAGAACGCGAACAGGCAAGGCTGATCGGGCTTTCGGCACTGATGACAACGACCATGGGACAGATGAAAGTAGTGATCGACTTGGCACGCCAGCGTGGACGGCACGACCTGCAATTCATCGTAGGCGGCGCAGTGCTGGATGAAGAATTTGCGCAATCGATCGGCGCACATTACGCCGTCGATGCCCTGGCCACAGTCAAAATCGCGAATTTTTTAACCACGAACCACACGAACAGACACGAAAATTTTTTATAGGGGTTGCTGCTTTGATGCAACGAATTGCCGGAATTAGCAAGGTTTTCCCTGCTGCTTTTTCTTGCCGATTTGCGTTTCAACATATACAATAACAAAGTATACCGCAGAAGGTTTTCTGCAACAGGTAAGACCCATTGAACAAAGAAGGAGAATCAACATGGCACAACTTGCGATTAATGGCGGTAAGCGACTGATTCCGGAAGGCACCATCAAAGAATGGCCTCCGATTGACGACAGTGATCGGAAAATGGTACTTGCCTCGCTGGATGGGCATAAACATGCGTTTGGCCCGAACTGCAAAGCCTTTGGCGAGGAATTCGCTGCTTATACTGGCAATAAGTATGCGATTTTCACTAACAGTGGCACGGCTGCTCTGCACATGGGCGTAGTTGCGGCTGGGGTCGGTGCTGGTGATCATGTGATTGTGACCTCGTATTCCTGGTCCTCGAGTGCGACCTGCATTCTGCATCACAATGCCATCCCCATCTTTGTCGATATCAATTTTGACACAATCAATATCGATGAAGACAAGATCGAGGCGGCGATCACCCCGCGCACCAAAGCGATTATCGCAGTCAACCTGCATGGCCTCACCTGCAATTTTGATAAGTTGCGCGCGATCGCCAAAAAGCACAAGCTGGTACTGATTGAAGATTCCTGCCAGGCGCACGGCGCGAAATTCAAGGGGGTCAATGCCGGCAAGCTGGGTGACTGTGCGGCTTTCAGTTTCAATCAGAACAAATGCCTCTGTTCCGGTGAAGGCGGCATGTTTGTCACAGATAATGAAGACATGTACAATGCAGCTGCACGTTTGTGGAGCTTTGGCGAAATTGCCACGCCGATGCAATCACGCGACTATCATTCCTATGCTCTTGGCTGGATGTATCGCGGCTCGGATATCGTGGCCGCCTTTGGACGCGCCCAGCTGGCGAAAATGCCGCACTATTTTGATGTCTTGCAGGAAAATGCGGCTGTCCTGACGAATCGTCTGAAAGGTATCAAAGGATTGATTTTGCCGGTGCAGCCGGAAGGTCATTTGCACAACTGGTACAATTACACCAACCGCATTGACGCCAAGGCGTTGGGCTGGCATGGTGCGCCAAACCTGATGCGTGATGCAATCATGGCCGCCTTGCAGGCCGAAGGCGCCGGTGTCGGTATCTGGCAGAGTTTTATTCTTCCGGACATGACGGTTTTCAAGGCGAAGAATGCATACGGTGGCGGCTGCCCGTGGTCCTGCCCGCTGAGCAATGCCGATGGCGAAAAAATCAACTACAACCGTGATGATTTCCCGGAAGCACAGCGCCATTGCGACACCCATTTCGGCATGACCATGCCGCTGCGTGCACCAAATGGTCCGGAAGTCGCCAAACTCGTCGGAGATGCCTTCCACAAGGTCTTCGATAACATCAATGAACTCGACCCGGAAAAATTCCGAAAATAAGATTTTTTAACCACGAACCACACGAACAGACACGAAATTTTTTTGTAGGGTTGTTGCTTTGACGGATGGGCTTGCAAGCGGAATTTCGGTCTGGTTTGTTGTTTCCTCCGATTCCTTGGCGTCCTTGGCGTCTTGGCGGTTGGTTC
>JAPXLT010000021.1:0-29466 GCA_033809415.1 Lentisphaeria bacterium | reverse complement strand
CCCCTGCACCCTGCCCCCTTATATTCCATCCATGCGTTTGAAGGGATATTTCAGGCGCAATTCCCGCAGAAATTTTTCATAGCGTTGGCTTTCCTCTTCGTCGTGCAGGATGTTTCGTATTGTTTCTTCGACTTCTTTGGTGAGGGTGTTGGTGCCGGGGGAGAATTCGGCAAGTCTGACTAGGTATAGGCTGCTGCCAAGATCGAGTGCTTCCGTGGCGACTTCGCCAGGTTTTAGGGTCTCGACCAGTTGTTTCAACTTTTCATTCATATCCGTCAGCCAGCCCTGATCACCGCCCTGCTCCGCATTGGCACCCTCAGAATACTCTTTTGCCAACTCCGCAAAACTTTTTCCAGCTTTCAGTTTATCCTGAATTTCCGCCACAGTGGCAGGCAAGCTGTCCTTGTAACGGCCATTTTTCTTCAGTAAAATCACTTCCAGACGATACTTGGCGATCTGATTGAAATCTGCCGAATGGCTCTCATAATACTGCTGAATCTTCGGCAGAGAAATGGTAATTCCACGATTGACGCGGTCGTAAAGGAGCATATCGACCGCCAGATTCTTCGTCATGCGCTCCTTAAAATCCTGCATTGTCATCTGCTCCCGATACAGCATTTCCTCGAATTTGGCGCGGTCTCCGCCAGCCTGAGCAATAATGGCCTGATTCAGACGCTCCTGAAGTACCGATTCGGGAACCCTGGCTTTCAAAGCCTGGAATTCAAGCCAGACCAGTTCATGGTCTATCATATTGCTAAGAATCCTGCGCCGAATAGCAACGACTTCCTCGGTGCGCTGCTGCACAGTCAGTTCCCGTGAAAGCCGAGCCTCCTCCCGGGCGGAAGCCTGCATCACTTCATAGGCAGTAATCACCTTTTCACCAACCACCGCCAAAATGGAATCCCCATAGGAGTAACCCTGCTGCGCGGAAAGCGAAAAACCGAGGAGCAACATGAAAACAAAACTTTTCCAAAGCATAATTTTTATTTCCTTTCTACAATCCTATAAATTTTCGTGTCTTTTCGTGCTTTTCGTTGTTAAAAAATGTAGTAGGATCAATGTCCTTCTCCCAGGTTGTGTTTTTCCCGGATCATCTTTGCCTTGATGGCAGCTTCAGCGGAGCGCGGCAAATTAGATGCAGCCAGGTCTTCGTAGAGGCGTGCTGCTTTTCTCAACGATTCCAAATCCCCCTTGCGTTCAAGCAAACGTGTCAGATCAAAAATGCTCAGATAGTAATATTGCCAATTACGGATTTTCCCGGCATCCCGGTCAGTCACATAATTGAGATAGAGTTCCTGGAAAATCAGAATGGCTCCTTGGGTATCTCCCTTTCCTTCCAGACATTTGCCAAGGCGGTAGCGAGCCATTTCGCGCAACCCAGCCGAGGCGCTGTTCTCAGGCTTCAGAATTTCATTGAGGCACTCGATCGCCTTGTCCCAAGAAGCTGGATTATTGACTGCAAGCGACATCAGCATTTCGGCCTGGCGTCCGAGCGCCGCAAAGCCAAGCTCATGATCCCGGGCGTTGTTGCGGGCAAAAGCAAAAAACTTGCGCGCTTCTTCGTAATTTCCCTGCTTAGCCAATACATCCCCCATCAAAAACTCCGCTTTAGCCTGCAAGAGCGGTTCGAGTTTAAAGCCTCCCTCTCCTTTGGTCAGCAGCAGATTCAACAATTCCCGGGCATTGTCCAGTTTGTCCAGAAGAAATGAACAGCGTGCGTTTTCATACATCCCCACAGGTACCAGAACCGAATCGAAGGGAGGGCGGTGCAGCTTGCTGTAATACGTCTGTGCCCGGGCATAATCTCCCGCAGAGGCAAAATAGTCCCCTGTCAGAAGATAGAGATCGGCCGCCAGCGGCAGCTCTGGATAATGGGCAAAGAAATCGTCTGCGGTCTGCACAGCCTGTTCCTCCCTGCCCAGCTGAAAATTCACTGCGGCGAGTTGATATTTGAGCAGATGCAGGGACTTGGATTCCGGTTGTTGTTTGATCGCCTCCTGTAGAATTTCGGCTGCCGCGTCGAGTTTTCCGGCAGTCTGTTGCGCCTGGAAGCTTTCCAGAAACGCCTGCATGGCCAGTTCAGCGTCAGGGCATGTACGGGCAATTTCGAGCAGAACCGCTGCCGCCTTTGAAAACTCTTCCGGGGTTTGGGCCAACTGTTTTCCGGCAATACCGGCCTGCAAGCGCGCGTGCCAGACGAGCGCATGCTCAGGGTGCTCTGTGACAAAGACTTGAAAAACCGCTGCTGCCTCGACATATTTCGCATGATCAAAGAGGCATCGTGCCTGTTCGAAGCGCGCCCGGCTGCCCTGCTCTGTCTGAGGGTACCGGTCAGCGACTTCCTGATACAGGGTGGCTGCCTGCGGCAGGTCTTTTGCTGCCAGCGCTGTCTCCGCCGCCCAGATCAGTGCCTCGGCTGCCGCAATTTGTTCCGTGCCGCTTAAGGTCGCTGCCTTGCGATATGCGGCGATCGCTTCCGTATACTGCCCATCCCGCACCAAACACGTAGCCCGTTGAATGGCTGCTTGGTAACGTTGTTCGACGGGAACCCGGGGGTGATCGACCAGCTCCCCGTACAACTCCGCTGCCTTCAGTGTATTATCCGTTTTCTGCAGCAGTTCTGCCAGGCGCATAGTTACCGTAATATATTCAGGGCGTTCCGGATAGCTCTGGCGGTATTCCTCGAGAGTTTGCCGGGCTTGGGTAATTTTGTCCTGCAGAATCTGGCAATCTGCGATGCGTTGCAAGCATTTTCCACGCCCGTCTGCATTAACGGCAACGAGCATTCCCTGCCGGTAGGCTGCTTCGGCCTCGGAATATCGTTTCAGGCGATAGCCAGTTTCAGCGAGATACCAGATCAGGCGCCACCAATCGGCATCCGGTTCTTCCGGGCAGCGTGAGCGTATTTCCTGAAAGAGGGTAAAAGCCTGATCGATCTGTTCGGAAGCCGCCAGAGACATCACCTGGAGCACCTTGTATTCGAACTCCTCAGCAACCGTCACTTTTCCGGAGATTTCCGCGAGGCGTGCCATGGCCTGGCTGGCTTTTCCGGCAGCGAGATACGCTTTTATCAAGCGTGACTGCAAAGCAAAGGTGCCTGATCCGGGTTCCTGCAAGTGCTTTTCCAGTATCCCGATCAGCTGCTGCCATTGTTCGAGCTGTGCCAGGCAATCCAGGCGTAGTAGCAACACTTGATCACTGTAGATGCCATAGCCAAAATCCTCAGCCTGGGCAGACAAAACTCCGAGGCAGGCGCTCCAATTTCCCTGCTTGAAGAGAATCTGAGCTTCCAGATAAATCAACCAGGCAAGCATGGGATCGGGCAAGGCTGCACGATTTTTTTTCTCTTCCTGTAAACTCTGGATGGCCGACGGTAGATTCCCGGCGGCAAGATAGGCCTCGGTCAGTTTCCCCAGTGCTCTGCTCAAATCCGGCTGGCGATTGCCGACAAACCGTCGATATTCCCGGAAATTCAGGATGGCATTTTCATAGAGTCCTTCTCGCATGGCTTGATCACCGCGTTGCAAGCGCAACAGGGCGGGGTCTTCCGGCACTGCCTCAGTCTCGAAGGTGAAATCAGGCTGCGGAGGCACCTCTGCGGCAAGCGACAGGCTCCCACCGGAAAAAGTAAATGTTCCGATAAAGAGAATAAACGCTAAAAAGATTTTTTTTATCATAGGTAGTAGAGGGTGCAGGGGACAGGGTGCAGGGGATAGGGTGCAGGGTGCATCAGTCATCATTATTTTGCAGCTGAGAAAGCGTTTCGAGCACCAGGCGTCCGAGGGCTTCCTCATGCGCCTCGACCAGTTTCTCGGGTTTTCCAGGGGTGTAAGGCACCTCGAAAGCAATGTTGAACTGTTTCTTTTCCTTTGCATTCCGAGCCTGGCAAAGGACTTCGAGCGCAAAGGCACCATCCATGTTTCCGGCAAAAGAATGAAATTCATAATCCAAGCGCCAGCAATCCTCCCCATTGGGCTGGTTGGCATTCAAGACCTGTTCGGCTCCCAGCACTTGGCGGAAATTTTCCGTCAAGGTTCTTCTGACGCCATCTTCGAGGAGTTCGCCCCACTGTGCAAAATCATTGATGCGCACTTCCCGCTTTTTCACGAGCGTGACCATTTCCCAGCGTTTCAGATAGTCCGGCAGAACAATCCGCCCCATGCGGATTTGTACAGGCTCCTCGCTCTTAGCAAGAGCAACCTTCGACAGGACAAAGGTTCGAGTCGGCGAACTGCTCGAGAAACAGCCGCAGAATAACACTGTCAAAACGGCCAGAGATAAAAATCGATTCATTTTGCCTCTTTTCCATGCAGGAGAGATTCGGGGTTGCGGCGTAGATATTCAGCCAGGCTGCGCATCGAGAGCGCGGCTTTTTCCAGTTCAGCCAGGGTTTCTTTCAGGTCCGTCTGAATATTTGAATCCGGCGCACTGCTCTCCCTGAGTTGTTCAACCAGGATTCTGACCTCTTCCAAAACAGAATTCATTGCATTAGAACTTTCCCGGAGATTTCCCATCAGAGCCTGGATATCCGGTTCATGATCAGTAGTTATGCGATCAAGGTGCTCGACGAAACCCTTTGCCGATTGCGTCAATGCACTGATTTCTGCTGACACTTTTTCAATCTGCTGCACGACTGCCTGTATGCTTCCTCGAGTCGAATCCAGCAGGGGATCAAAATTCTTTTCCACTTTATTCAGAACGCTCTCGAGCAACATAAAGACTGCTCCCGCCTGGCGCAACATCGGGGAAAGGTCCCGACTGCCAGTGACCATCATCTGATTGGCATTGGCTGCTGCTGCACTCAGGTCCTCAAGCAACTTGCGGAATTTGCCTTCATTGATGAAATTAGAAAGATCCTGGAGTGCAACCGTGAGCATATCCAGATGGTTGCTGAAATCTTTTTTAACGAGAGACTGCTTAAGGCGTTCGATGGCAGACATTTCCACCGGCAAAACCGCGTTGCACAGGTCTTTTTCCATCTGCGCAGTCCATGGCGAATCAGGATAAAAATTCAATTCGATGAAGAGAGAACCGGTCAGCAGGCTGAGCGATTGTAATTGCGCGCGCAACCCTTCTTTCTCCACCATATGTTGAAGGAGATCGCGGATATTCTGCAGATTATCCCGTTCGAACATCCGATTGCGTATGCTTTCCGGCAGGGTATCTTGCCAACCCATTTGCATGCCGAAGGCGGTGGGCTGCAACTCGATGGTCACCTCGATCGGCCATGATTGCGCCGTTGTTTCTTCGATACGATCCCGATATGACAAACGGATATCAGAGACCTGACCGACTCGGACTCCGCGAAACATAACCGGAGAACCAATCGAAAGCCCCTTGACCGATTTGTCAAAATACATGCGGTACTCGAGCAGCGAGGCAAAAAAATTGTGCCCACCTAGGAGGATGACCATCAAGATGCCCAGGCAACATCCCGTCAAGACAAAGACTCCGATGGCAGTCGTTCGCATTTTTGTAGCCATGCGTTCTCGCTTTCTGTAAATTAGACTTCATCCAAAGTAAAGCTGGGTGATAGTTTTTTACCACGAAAGACACTAACGGACACGAAAAAATTTCATGGGAAGAACGACGCATTCTCGCAGACAAAGCCACTCCCATGAAATTTTTTCGTGTCCTTTCGTGCTTTTCGTTGTTCAAAAAGAATTCCCCGACTATCCAGTTTCACCGACGCATTACACTACATTCCGTTTTTCCCTCCTCGGGTCAGAAATTCCCGCACGGTTGGATTCTGCGAATTTTCCTTCAGATCGCGGGGATTGCCCTGGGCGATGATCGTCTTGCTCACGGCATCCAGGAAAATGGCCTCGTCTGCAATCGCAAAGATGCTGGCTAGTTCATGCGTCACGACCACCACGGTCGCGCCTAAGCTTTCCCGCAACTCGAGAATCAAGTCGTCCAGGCGACTGGCATTGACCGGGTCCAGCCCAGCCGAAGGCTCATCAAAAAAAACGACTTTGGGGTCGAGGGCGATGGCTCGAGCCAGCCCTGCACGTTTCTGCATCCCCCCGCTGATTTCCGACGGATAATATCCGCCGAAGCCAGCCAATCCGACCAAGGACAGCTTCCATTCGCACAATTCCCGGATTTCGGCTGCGGAATAGTTTGTGTATTCGCGCAAAGGCAAGGCAATGTTTTCGGCCAGAGTCATGGAGCTCCACAGACCGCTGCGTTGAAACAAGACCCCGGCCTGTCGCATCAGGTCATTTCGCCGCGACGGTGGCAGCTCCCAGAAATTCTCTCCATCAAACCAGATTTCGCCGGAAGCGGGTTTCTGCAAACCGGTAAGATGCCTGAGCAATGTGCTCTTGCCGCAGCCGCTTCCGCCCATAATCACAAAAACCCGTCCGCGTGCAATGTGAAAATTAAGGTTCTGCTGGATCACCCGCCGACCATATTTCATCGTCAGATGGCGCACTTCCAGCAATGAGTCTTTATTGATATATTGGGGAGTACTCACACGAGGATCACTGGTTTTAAAAGAAAATCTACCTGAACCGGGAGCGTCCAAAAAGAGTCATCAACCGTACTGTTGAACATGTCCATCGTCCATTGTCCCTCGTAATGGGTTAGTCTTCTGTAGTGCGGTGTGCGGTGTGCGGTGTGCGGGTCAGACGTGGTGGACAGTGTGGACAGTGTGGACAGTGTGGACAAAGTGGACAGGACAAGAACATCCCCTCGCACCCCACGACAGTCAGAATAATCACAACCGGGACGGTTGCGCTACTTTTTAAACCAACGCCCCCTGCACCCGTTCCCAACGCACTTCGCACCCCATTCCCATGAACCCTGTACTACAGAAGACTGAGGCATTACTGTCCCTCGTCCATCGTCCATTGTCCATTGTCCATTCAGCAGTCCATCCTTGTCCATTACTGTCCATTCCCGTCCCTGTCCATTGTCCATTCTTTCACAGTCGGATGATAACGGTGACAATGGTGATGGTGGCTGTTGCCAGCACGATGCAGATGATACTGTTCACGACTGCATCCGTAGCCGCTTTTCCAACTGACTCGGCAGTTCGCCCGCAGTAAATGCCCTGGTAACAACCGCAGGCTGCAACCAGGACGCCGAAAACTATCGAGGAAAAAAGACCGACCAGCAAATCCGCCATTCGAGTGGTGCGCAGCAGAGTCTGGTAGTAGTCAAGCCAAGTGATGTCCAGGTAACAGGTTGCCACCAGAAGTCCGCCAAGAACACCGAGCAAATCAGCAAAAAGACAGAGGAAAGGCATCATCAGTGTCAGGGCCAGGCAACGAGGCAACACCAGAAAATCCATCGGTGGGATGCCCAGAGTCAGGAAGGCGTCAATCTCTTCATTGGTCTGCATCGTACCCAGCTCTGCCGCATAAGCTGCGCCAGTGCGCCCGGCCATCACCACCCCGACCATCACCGGCGCCATCAAGCGTAAAATGCCAATTCCTATCAAGCTGGCAACATAGGATTCCGCAGCAAACATCTGCAAAGGAATCGCGCCGATAAAAGCCAAGATCAGCCCCATCAGAAAACCGATCAGAGAAATGATACCCAAGGCAGCCGGACCGGCAGATGCCAGCTGGGCGTTCACATCTCGCCATTGAAAACGAGCGCGCCCTGTAAAAAACCTGCCCAGGGTCTGAGTCAACTCTCCGGTAAAAGAAAGAATTTGCCCGATGGTTTCAAGAACTTCCCAGGTGAAAGTGCCGACTCTGTGTAGAAAGCCTTCGCGAGGCGGAGACTGCTCCGAGACATCGGGCGCTGCTCCCGCGCCGCCGATTTCCAGCAATCTGCGCATACCGTCCGGCAGGCCGATGGGTTCCCAGGCAATGTTTCTGGCATTGCATTGCCGTTGCAGCCTGCGCAGATAAATCAGCACGGAGCTGTCCCAGGAGGTAATCCCGGAACAATCAACGGAAAGAGTCATAAGCCCGGACGGAAGCAACAATTTTTCGAGCTGGGGTCTTTTGCGGTTCTCGAGCCAGTCTCCGGCTATGAACAAGGTCACTCGGGCCGGTTTTTCAGGTGAAACCGTTTGATCTGCTTTATTCAGCCACACCTTTCTGGCAGCCTCATAGAGCAGTGCGTGCCCCCTTGAATCCACAGCACAGATATTCACCTCCGCCTGGCTGGGCTTCCTCTGCGCTGAGACTGCATCAGACCCGCTCATTAAAATTGTCCCTCCAGACGAGCCAGGTTCCGACTATCGCTGATTTGCGCATCCACTTCCCTTAACAGGAGTTTCAGCTGTTGTGCTCGGCTGAGCAGCAAGTCTTTCAGGTTCGACGGTGCTTCCCGTGCCACCGTCGATAACAGGGAAATTACCTGGTTGAGGTAGGTCACAATCCGCTTGCACAAAACAACGGTCGAGTGAATTTCATGGCTGCTCAACGCATCCATGGAAGCATTAAAACACCCCAGCGAACGACTCAGAAAAAACAGAACTCGCAGCGAATTGACGCCATTTTCCGACGGCAGCAGGATCACTTGAATGTTACACCAGTCAAAAACACTCTGATACAACACCCCGGCAATCTTGCGACCACGCAAATCCAACTGGCGAAGCAGTTGCATCTCCGGTGGCAACTCCCCACTTTTCGGTTCATCCCAAGGATTCGAGTCTCTCAGTGCCTTGTCATCAAAATCGTCCGGATTCTCGATAATCGGCTTTTCATCCCAGGCTTCGAGACTTGCCAGAAAGTCCGCAGGAAACTCATTTTTCAGCTGCGCCATAATCAGTTCATCGCAGGCAGGCAGATCGGCAAAACGTTCGAGCAGTGCAAAATAGCGTGCCGAAAAGCGATCATTCAGGCGCAGTGTGTCTTCAAGCTCCTGTTCTTTGTATTTGAATTGTTCGTCTGAATCAAACATTTTAATGGACAAGGGACAGGGACGAGAATGGACTACGGAATGGACAAGGGACAGGGACAGGAATGGACAAAATGGACAGGATGGACGAGAATGGACTACGGAATGGACAAGGGACAGGGACAGGAATGGACAAAATGGACTTTTCCCCCATCCGTGTAAAGTCCGTGTAAAGTCCGTGTCCCGTCCGTGTAAAGTCCGTGTCCCGTCCGTGTAAAGTCCGTGTCACATGTTTTTAACGATCAGGCGTCCGAATTCCGAGCAGGACACCTTTGTTGCTCCTTCCATCTGCCGTTCGAAGTCATAGGTGACCGTGCGGTTGGCGATAGTACGGTCGATGCCGCGCAGGATGGCATCCGCCGCTTCCCCCCAACCAATGTACCGCAACATCATTTCCGCCGAGAGGATCAGGCTGCCTGGATTGACCATGTCCTTGTTCGCATATTTGGGAGCGGTGCCATGTGTGGCCTCGAAGACCGCCGTTCCGGTCTGGTAATTGATATTTCCGCCGGGAGCGATGCCAATTCCGCCAACGCATGCCGCCAGGGCGTCGGAGATGTAGTCGCCATTCAGATTGAGAGTGGCAATGACGCTGTATTCCGCCGGTCGGGTCAATATCTGCTGCAAAAATGCATCAGCAATGACATCCTTGATGATGATATCCTTGCCAGTCCGCGGATTTTTCAAGGTATGCCACGGTCCGCCATCCAGTGGAACGGCGCCGAATTCCTGACGGGTGCATTCGTATCCCCAGTCGCGGAAAGCTCCCTCGGTAAATTTCATGATGTTGCCCTTGTGGACTAGAGTCACCGAATCGCGGTTCTGGGCAATCGCATATTCTACCGCAGCCTTCACCAGACGCCAAGTGCCCTCACGCGAAACCGGCTTCAGACCCAGACCAGTGCTTTCCGGAAAACGAATCTTGCCATACTGCTGCGGGAAACGCTCTTTGACAAATTCGAGCATGGCGGCGGCTTCCGGTGTTCCGGCAGCAAATTCAATTCCGGCATAGATATCTTCCGTGTTTTCCCGGAAAATCACCATGTCCACCAAGTCCGGGCGTTTCACCGGCGAGGGCACCCCGGTAAACCAGCGCACCGGACGCAGGCAGACATACAGATCGCATTCCTGGCGGATGGCGACATTCAAGCTGCGGATGCCTCCACCGACGGGTGTGGTCAGCGGACCTTTGATCCCGACCAGATATTCCTTGAAAGCCGCCAGTGTTTCCGCAGGCAGCCATTGCCCGGTCTGTTGGTACGCTTTTTCACCGGCAAGGACTTCCTTCCAGGCAATCCGGCGCTGTCCGCCATAGGCCTTTTCCACAGCCCCATCGACAACCGCAACCGTCGCACGCCAAATATCAGGTCCCGTGCCATCGCCCATGATGAAGGGAATCACAGGATGGTCGCCAACAACCAAGCCACTGGCAGACATGTGAATCTTGTCAGACATTATTGTTTCTCTTCAGTTTTGTTAAATCTTTATTAATTGCGAAAAAAATAATATAATCCAGTTTGCTCATTTTACCCGATAAGAGAATAAGACAAAGCTGTTCCGCCCAGTCCATTTTATTATTTTACAGTATCAAAGAATCAGAAATAGTTCGCACTAATATCCAAGCATACCCGTAACTGCCTTTGCAACGAAACAGTTCGCAAAGGCGTTTTTTTGTTTTTCCCCTGAAAAATATTAAAAGTGTTAATACTCCTAAAACTTTGGTGTTTTTTCGTGTTTTTCGTTGTTAAAAAATGGGTTGTTGGCGTGCCATTTTACGGCTTTCCCATTTTCAGCAATTCTTTTCGGTCTTTCAGGATGCCGATTTGCAGGCTTTTACAGTCATACGACTGTCCGCCGATGACATAGCCGCCTGGGATGACATGCGATACTGGGAAAGACGGTGTAATCGGGAGAATTTTTTTTTCCGGTATGAATACGAGTGTGTTCCGGGCAAAGAGAATGCCCTGTCCATAGTGCCTGAAATGCACCTCAGGCAGGGCGATGTCCTTGTACTTTTGGGCGAAAGCACCGCAATGTGAATAATCGACAGTGACGGGCGCGAACGCGGGGCCGTAGTTGGGCAGTTTATCGGTGACATGGCATCCGCTCATGAGGAACACCGGTTGCCAATTGCCGTCGGCATTGATTTTTCCGAGGTCGTTTTCCCTCAACAGCCAGAGTTCGCCGTCCTCGATGTAGAATGAATTGGACCAACAGGTGCCGGTTATGGGCATAATGCCGGAAATCGCCTGCCATGTTTTCGTTTCCCAGTTGTAGGCCTGGAAGCGAATGGTGTAGGTCTGCCTTCCTAGGATCGGCGGCTGGTCATGCATCAGCATAATCAACCGTTTGCGAGACGGGTCGCAAAGCATTTGGAGGATTGCGTATGGCTCCTGCAAGCCTTGCAAAGGCCATTTGACAGAACGATCCAGGGTCGATACCAGCAATTCGGTCTTCTTGGTGACGACGTTGTATTCCAGTACCGTGCCTGGGTGGCCATGCTCGCCATCAAAGGAAAGAAAAAGCCGGTCGCCGCAGCCAATCATAGCGTGGCAGCGAGCCGTAAAGTATTGCCGAAAGTCAATGCTTTCCGGTGATGTGCCATCCTTAGGAAAAAGGAACACATGACTGCCATTCTGAGCTGCCAGATAATCGGCGAGAATGACCCCATGGATTTTCCAACCATGCCAGCTGATCGGCAACTTGTGCTTCGACCCCTTGCTGACCGCCAAGTTCGCCTTGGTATCGACTCGCACTATCCTAACATTCTCCGAGTAATACTCACCCAGGTAAATGATGCCGTCCTCCTCGCCGAATACGATCGCCCGGGTGTCAGTCTCGCAGTCCTCGAGTGGCGTAATAACCCGCTCGAAAGGATTGATGGAGGCTATCTCGTCCTGAACCGAGGACAAGCTCCGATCCTGTTTTTCAAGTTGTTTCTGCAAGCGCTGGAAGTATTGAATCACAGCCTGATTATTGAATTTACGGTCACGGTCAAGCCGCTGATCATTGTTATATTCCTCGATATATTTGGCAAGCCGTTGATAAACGTCCCGCCTTTCCTCGGGACTCCAGTTCTGGCTGCCCTTGATCAAGTCGTTTTGCCATGGTGTATACCAGGCAAAACGCCGCATGGCCAATTCCTGAATTGGGAGGCGGTATTCGAGGGCTGCGCTATCGCTGAACACATCCGCCAAGTGCTCCACAGTTCGTTGCGGGGAGCCGACCGATTCGGCAGTTGCGAAGAGTTCGACCAGGTCTTGGTAAAATTTTCGCAGGGCGGAACGTGCGTGGGGCTGCTCAAGGCATCGGGAGTTATTCAAAGACGCCAGAAATGTGAAATCTAGCTGCAAGCGCAGAAGGCCGAGGCGTCCATGATACGCCAACGGCAGAATTTTTGATGATGCCAACAGCTCCATCATCTTGCGATAGACAGCCACATTGGCAGCGTCGTGATCGGCTGCCCGAAAACGGTAAAAACGAGTCAGGTCGCGATTGACAACGGTGAGATCCAAGCATTGTCGGAAACGCGGCAGGCGACGGTTCTTGATTTGCGCCTGGCGGCAGATTTTCATCTTTTCACCGTTGGACAAGGCGTCATATTTCTGCAATTCCGGCAGCAAATCTTCAGCTTCGGCGACGTACTTGGCCAATTCCGGGTAAACATATTGGTCCCAGTAGCCATAATCCCACTGGATTTCGGCAACGGCAGCGAGTTCGCAGAGGTATTCGACTCTGGCTTCCAAGGCAAACAGCCGATCAGGCCATTTTTCGCCTGG
This sequence comes from Lentisphaeria bacterium, assembly GCA_033809415.1. Classification (GTDB taxonomy): domain Bacteria; phylum Verrucomicrobiota; class Lentisphaeria; order Oligosphaerales; family Oligosphaeraceae; genus JAQVUB01. Next base: position 16,825 of record JAPXLT010000021.1, on the reverse strand, counting down.
CAGTTCTGCCAGGCGATGGTATTCCGCCAGCGTGTCCCGACGTGTTTCGAGAATTGACTCGATGCTCTCCCGCCACTCCCGCTGTAAGTCGGCGGGCAATTTTGCGAACTCCCTCTGTTTTGGCAGTGCCGCTCCACTCCGTATGGCCATGCGTAATTCATCCGGGAAGATACGGTGTTTAGCGGCCAGGCGCGCAGCCAGCTTCAAGTTGTCTACGGCAACGGCATAGCGCTCGGTCGGTGGCTTCGTCCATTGCTGCCAGAGCTGGTGTGCCGCTTTTGCGGCGATGCGGCAGAGTTCCTTCTCCTGCTCAACATCAAGAGCCGAGGCACTCGCCGCCGAGGCTATCGCGTCTCCAGGCAGGGAATGCGACACCGAGAACCATGCTTCATAGATAAAATTGCGCGCTTCGCCGGACTTGTCTTCGGCGCTGTCCATAGGCATAGGCAGCGTTGAGAGAAACTGCTGACATTGCTCGTCAAGATCAGCCTTGGATTGAAACACTCTGGTTTCTTCGCTGAGCAATGTTTTGCCATCTGGCGAGTAGACGTGCACTTTGAGGTGGACGTCATCCTTGCCTTCCGGCGTCGCGGTCAGCTTGAGGACGAGCGCACCGGCAAACAAATCCTTGGTCAGGTCTTGGCGTTCTGCCCCTGGTTCATTCAGTAGCAGAAGCAGGTGTCGGCGTTCGAGGACTACGAAATCCTTTCGATTGCCTAAAGTGCGCAGCAGGGTTGTTTCCAGGCGGCGGGCAAGGTCTTCCTGTTTTTCGGATAAGTTGGCCGGTACTAGGGGCATGCAAGATAATTTCCGCAACTTGCTTGCCGTCAACGATTGGCGTTTGGCGATGGCGTCACGCAAGGCGTCGCCGACCGCTTCGGCGCTGATGGTTGGCAGATCGACCAAGCGCACACCGGTGCGTGCATCAAAGGCAATGAAGTCCTGTTTCAGCATGACGGCAAACACGTCTGCGTTCTGCATTAATTGCGGATCCGGAACAAAATCGCTCAATGCCGACAGCCGGAGTTCCTTTTTGATCTGGTCGATTTCGGTGCGTTCGAGGAATGTGATATCGGCATCTCCGGAGAGTTCAGCCAGAGCCAAGTCAGCTGAGTTTTGCGCGGTGGCATCCATCGGCAGTAACGCCACGCACACCGGTTCCGCCAGCAAACCAGGAAGCCACGACAGCAAGACGACAAGGAGGATCGTTTTCATATAGACCTATACAGGGTGCAGGGTGCAGGGGGCAGGGGGCAGGGGGCAGGGGGCAGGGTGCAGGGTGCAGGGGCAATACTCGTTACTTAAGATTTTTTGTCCACGGAAAACACGGAAAGCGCGGAAAATTTGTAGGGTTGCTGCTTCGACGAATGAAATGGCATGCGGAATTTCGGTCTGGTTTGTTGTTTCCTCCAATTGCTTGGCTCCTTGGCGGTTGGTTCCTCATTATTGAACCGCCAAGACGCCAAGAACGCCAAGGTCGGCTTTAGGAGTTGTATCGTCGATATTGGTTACAAAGCGTTAAGTTAAGAGTATTGGGGTGCAGGGTTATCATTCATTGTTCATTTTGTGACTGAAATTTTTCACTGTATCGTATGATGCAAAAGATACCTGTATGAACACGGAAAGTCAAATACAATAATACGCAAATACGCAAATAGGCAACTTGACAAGTGAAAAGGGAAAAAGTAATGTAAGAAGATAGTTCTATTTGGAGTGTCTGTATGTTAGGTTTTCTACGTTTTTTTCACAAGGGATGTATATGAAAAAGATTTACGCGTGTTTGCTGTTGTTATGGTGCGGCGTGTTGTTAGGCGAACAGACTTTGTCGATTGACTTTGCCGAACCGGTAGCTCCTGTTATTGCAGGGAAAAAATTGGAGTTGCCGCCAAAGCAGGCTGACGGATATTTCACCATGGGGGAACGTGGGCTGGAAATACCAGCTGCCTCCCTGGTCGGCGAAGCTGGAACCATTCTTCTGCGCGTCTGTCAGGATAAGCCTGCTGAAGAAATCACGGTAAACCGGCATCCTTTCACTTTGCGATGTGATTCCAGGTTGACCATTTGCCTCTATATGACTCGAGATAATATGGAACACTATATGTTTGCTTTCGGAGACCTGGATGCGCAGATTTATGTACGTGCGCCCGGGAAAAACGAATATGGCAAAGACTACTGGATGGGCGTCACATGGGACGGGCGCACAGTCCAGTTCTACAATGACGGTGTCCTCTTTGCATCAGAAAAACAGCCGATCAAAGTAACTCGAGTACGCAGTCTGTATCTGGGACAGTACAAAGATGGCTGGAGGAGCGCCGACCCCTGTGGCAAAGACACTCATGTGAGCAAACTTCTGGTTTACAATGAGGCACTTTCAGCAAGCCAGGTTGCTGAAGTCTGCGGCGTGAACTTGCAGCCTACTATCGAGAAATATCCCGCGCAGTTGTCCGTTCCGATTGTGGATGATGTTGCTGTCAAGGCAGATGGTGATTTGACGGAAGAGTTCTGGTCTAAAGCCGCGTCCTTACCGGTGCTGTCGGCTGGCGATTTTCCCAGCAAGACATATCAGGCGCCTGCCGGCCGCTTTCTGCTGTCGTCCGACTCGAAGAATCTCTATCTGGGGCTGGATTACGCGATTCCTGCCGGCAATCCCGTCACTGCGGGCATTCCACGCACTCCAGCAGTTGAACCGGAAGTCTGGGGCACGGAATCATTCGAGCTCTATCTGCAAATTGGCAAGGATGTTTACAGATTCGGCGGCAATGTGGCCGGTGGCTACACAGAATGGAAAAACAACGGTTCCGAATGGCATGCGCCATGGAGCTACGGCTCACAACTACGCATGCAGATCGACAACAGTAGCATTTGGCAGGCGGAAGCAGTCATTCCATGGAGCACCTTGGGTCTGTCCGGACCGCCGGAAGAGCCTATCCGCTTTAATTTCTGCCGTACCTGGTGCCTGCCGGAGTTCTCCGCTGCAACCTCGATTCTCTATAGCGGCCAATATACGAAACCCGAATTGTTCATGCCATTGGTGTTCGGCAAGAAGTTCCCCAGCATGCGTCTGGTGCAACAGAACAATCCCACAGGGGGACTGGTTCAGCAAACTGTCAGCATCACCTCGCCAGTTGCCAGCAAGTTGAGCTATGAAATCGCCTTGGCCGATGCCAGCGGCGCGGCGATGCCGCTTCCCGTCGTAAGCAAAACGCGGCAGTTCAAGGCTGGCGAAACCGCCGAACTGGAATTGGAAGGACGCATTGTAACATCAGCCTACAACCAGTTGATGTGCACACTGAAAGACGGCAATACCGTCCTGGCGCGATGCATTGCCCCCTATGCCCTGAAAGAAGTATTTCTGGACGTGCACAAGCGCTTCCTCAATGGCTACCTGGACGTGGAAGTGCCATTGACTCTGCTGACATACAAATACGGTGCAGATTGCGCACCTCGCCTGCTGCTGATTGCCCCAGACGGCACAGAAAAATACCGCCATCAGCTGACGCAGGATAATCATCAGGTTCCATTTGACACAAAAGGAGCAGCCGGCGCCTATATTGTGCGCCTGGAAGACAAAGACGGCAAGAATCTGTCCCAGATGGAAATCAACTTTCCCGGTCTTGGCAAATGGCACAATGCAGACAGCGAATTCCCCAAGGATGTAATCCTGCCTATGTTTCAGCCGCTGTCCATCAATGGCAAAGACTTCAATACCTGGGGACGCACCTATCAGTACGGGAAATCTCTGTTTCCGGAGCAAATCATCAACCAGAAACAGAACCTTTTTGCTGCCGCGCCAGAACTGCTGGTCAATGGCAAGGCCGTGCCATGCACCAGCTTCAAGATAGGCAAAACATGGAACTACCGCGGCGAGTTCACCGCCAACGCCGAAGGCGAAGGCTGCACAGTACAGGAAAACGGGTGGGTTGAATATGATGGTCTCTCATACAGCAACTTCACCCTGAAAGCCAATACTGCCCTGAAAGACATCCGCCTGCGCTTCCACTTGAATAAGGAAATAATGAAGTATCTGCATGCTGCCCTCGGCGGCTCTTGGGGGTCGAAGATTACCAGCCCTATCGAGGAAGGCAAGAGATACCTGGCGTTCTATCCCATGGTATGGCTGGGCATGGAGGAGCTAGGTATCTGCTTATTCACGGAAACTGCCAAAAACTGGACCTATGACACGGGCAAGGCTATCTGCATCGTCAAACAGGGAAACAAGGCATATATCGACTTTTTCCTGCAGAAGGAACTGAAGGCAGGCAGTACATTTGACTTCGAATTCGGCTATGTGGCCTCGCCCGTCAAGCCTTTGTTTACCAATCATCCACTGCTGACTGACGGCGACACACACTGTGTGCCGATGTATCGCCCTGAATACAAGGTTAACATAGGGCAAAGTGTCATCATATCTACGCCATATCCACACGAAATCGACGACTTTTTCGCTGAAATCCCTTCCGAGGAGGAATCAGAAACAACTCCGCATCTGATCAGGCTGATTGCAGCATGCAGGAAATATAATAAAATGCCCATCGTCTATATGGATGCGCGTCATCTTACCGATGAATATCCTGAAGTAGCCGCTTTTGTAGATGAATGGCGCTTCCTGCCGCAACGCAACCTGGACTATATCCGCAATGGCCGCAAATGCATTCTTTACGACTGCTGCCCGCGAACGGGTGCCAACGCTTTCTTCCATCAGCGCCTGCGCCGTCTCGTCGAGCGCTTCAAGCCCGATGGAATCTATTATGACTTTGGCCTGATTGGCATATGCTCGAACAAATTCCACGGTTGCGATGAGCGCTGGCCTATCCTGGCCTACCGGGAATTTCTGCGCCGAACCATCCTGGTTCAGTATCAGGCAGGCAATCCCATGCCAATCGTTGCGCTGCACAATACGGACTGCGTGCAAGTGCCGGCCTTTACTTTTGCTTCTTTACTAATCAATGGCGAACATATCCGCCAGCATAGCAGCACCATCATGCACAACGGGAAGGATATCCAGGATACCTACAATATCGAAATGTTTGCCTGCGAGCTGAGTTCTCTGCCTTTCGGTGCCATCAATTCGGTTTATCAGGCAAATGATATACTTCTGCCTCAATTTGGCGGCGGCAAGGAAGACCCTGAGCTGTACAAGTTCCGCATTACGCAAGCCTTCCTGGCCGGTGTACTGCCACACAATACCATGCTTGGCCAGGCGCGCTGCCACTTTGGCATCATTGAAAAAGTTTTCCGCATCTATGAAAACTTTGGCGTGCCGTCCGCAGACTTCGTTGGCTATTGGCGCAAGCCCGCCGCCGTTTCCGGTGCAAAGGACATTTATGTCAGCATCTACCGCAAAAAGGACGGCAAGGGTGCATTGGCAGTCATCTCACACATTGGCAAAGCACATGATACACAGACGTTCGATGTGACATTTGATGCCAAAATACTGGGCTTCACCCCAACCAAAGCAACGGATATGCTGACGCGGGACGACCCGGCTTACCAGGAACTCTTCCAGATTCGCACGCAAAGACGGGTGCCAAATGACCGTGCCCCTCTCAAACTGGGCGACTTCGGCTCGAAGCTCAACTCTGTCTCGAGTGGCAAAATCAACATGACCCTGAAATTCCATACCTTTGCCCTGGTGGAACTGGAATAAAGTCAACCCTGTCTGCTTTACTGCATTGCGGAATTGCACGATGGAACAGGCGCATGCACATACTATCAAACGCATAAAAAACCTAGTATGTGTATGCCTCATTCTCTTGATCCTCTTATGGATGGCAATGCCTTTCTTTCCCAAAGCACCGCCGTCCCAGGAACAAATGGCATTTGTAAATGCGCTTGGCAAGGAAGGTGCTGTCATCCTCGAGAGAAAATGGAAGTCCTGTATTCCTTTTCTTGGCTGTAAACAAGTCGATATGTGGTTAATATTGCCAGATGATGTGAGCTTTGAAAGCTGGCATACCAATACTTTTCGAAAGATTGGCGCAAAGGATATCGAAGAGACACATGAATCCGTTACTGCTGTTGCCAGAACTCGCAAGGATACGACAGTCCAAATTCACGCAAAATCACGAAAGCAAGTTGTTCGTTGCCAGTTGACTTTCCGTTGATGCGCTACCGGGCATTTTGATTGGGTTAACTTCCAAATCTCGGATTTTTTGTCTCGGCTGACTATTCAGCCTGCACCGGCAGGGGCTATTTTAACCATGACTTCTCAGGATCCAAAATGTTCCTTTGTGAAATTCTCATCTGACGGACAGATTGAATGCATAGTCGAAAAGCAGGTTGTTTCAGACGAGGCAACAGCTGGTATTTATCTATTCGCCTGCGGTAATGAATTCGTGGCGGATGCACACCGCATGATAGCGTCAAATCTGCGCGTTAACGGCGAATTTTATGTGGCACCAGTCTATAATCAGATGATTTCCCGTGGTGAGCATATTGCATTGCTGAATGTTGGAAAGGAATATGAAAGTGTTTGGAGTCTTGGCACTCCCAATGATTATGAGTTTTTTCTCTAGGCTTTGCGAAACAACCAAGTTGCCGGCTGGCGATAAACGTATTTCTTCAAAATCTCGGTGACAAATTATACCAGAGGAAGAACATATCAACTTGCGAGTACCAAGTTATCTCAAGATACTAAGAACCGCTTTGAAAACTCTCTCAGGCTCAATAGCATTCATGCATTTTGCTGGTGTGCCAAGAGGACAAGTTGCCTCTCTGCAACAACTACATTCAAGTTCAGGTTCACATTGCAAGATAAAGTGTCCCTCGCCGAGTGGATTCCATAGTCCTTTGAAATTGTGGGAAGGCATCATTACGATGCATTGCAATCCTGCAGAAGCTGCCAGATGCATCGTTCCTGTGTCATTGCCCAAGTAAAATGACATTTGGGATAACAAGCCAATCGTTTTCCTAAGATCAGATGCCAGTTCTGACGCATAAAAGGTGCGCCCCGCAGGCAACTTTTGCATCAAAAATTGTATGTTATCACGATCAAATGGTCCGCCAATGAAAACCGGAACCGCATTCGTTTCTGCAATTATTTTGTTTAGCAAAACCTCATATTTTTCCAATGGCCAGTGACAAACTGGTTTTTTGCCCCCAATACAGGCTGCAAACGGGATGCAGTCTTCCGGCAAGCCAAGTCCATGTATATATTTGCGTGCTTCACCAAGGTCTTCTTTTGTCAAAGGAAATAAATGTGTTCCCGGTTTTATGGGGTTAGGATTATTGGTATTGATGCGCTCAAGAAGCAATTCGCCTACCCTTGGGAAATATTGATTTTTATCATCAAATTTCAATAGGGAAGTCATACCCAGGACAGAGCTTTTGCTTAGGCGCTGAAAAAATGCTTTTTCACGCCGTATTTTATTTGACAGTGTTCTTGAGTCTCTGATCAGCCAGTAAACCTGATCATATTTTTTTCTGCCAAGACCTGGTAGAAAAGAAAAAAGTTTCATTAAGCGCAGAGACCATCGTTTAGTAATTTTAATATCATCCACGTAGCCTGCCTGCCTGGATAATTCCAATGGTGATGCCGAAAAAAAAGTGTCATGTTTATTTAGCAGGGTTATCCTGGCGTCTGGATTTTGTTTTCTGATTCCTGCCATAATGGGAAATAATACAAGGATATCACCTAATGATCCTGATGTATGTATGAGAATTTCTTTCACAATGCGTTCCTTAATTCTGTAAACTTCTTATGACATGTCTAAAAGTCGATCCTAAAAAAAAGCAGTCAAAGCTTACTTTTAGTTCTAATTCCTTTGTTTTCAAAGTTTTGTGAAGTTCATTCCGTTCATCATGTTGGTGAACAGGGTGTCTACTACTATCCCCCTAAATCTTCTTTTTGTGAAGGATTTTTCTGGAAAGCACTCTCCAAGGCATTGGCATAAATAAGCACGTTCCCGTCTGATTGTGGTGCCTTTTACAAGGCACTGTCTTTTTTTGGGGATGGCTCCCCCCAAGCCTAGTTGCTATGGTAAAAAGTACGACGCCCGTTTACGCCCTGGCCTCAGCATTGTTGACTCCAAAAAAAGCTGATTCTCAAAAGATGTGCTACATTTAGACGACAGGACGCACGCTCAATACGTCCTGCCATGTTTCACACCCAAGCACAGAAGACATCAGCCATGAATAAATGTACCATCCCTTCCTTCGTTGGTCAAGTAACGGCTCCGCCACAGATCGGAGCCGCCGGGAAGGCGGCGGGGGACTTGTCGTCTTTTTTTGGGGCGCTCAAAAAAACAAAAAACAAAAATCACCGGATTTCCCCTTGAAAATGCCTCGCAATCCTGGAAAAGTTCAAAACTGGACGGCAGACTTTAGAAGAAAACTTCAGGAATCAGACTTTTTCGTTCGCAACACCGCTTGACTTTTTCATCTAGTTGTTTCACTGACGTCTTAGGAGTTGTAACAAAATTACTTTTACACTTTGTTGCGATGCCGTGCTCTTCATGGAAAAGGCATTTTCTGTCGCCCCGCTGGGGCTGCGTGTTCGGGTGGGTGTTTTACCCAGGGCTGCGCTTTGGCCTGGCGGCCGCGCTTGCCCTGGGCTATGGTCTTTCCACCGCTCCGCGGCTCTTTTGCCAATGCTCTTTTTTGCCTGAAACGAAGGTGTGTGGCATAAAAGCGCCAAAGGCGCGAAAGAACACAGCCCGGGGCAAGCCGGGCCGTCAGGCCCGCGCAGCCCCGGGTAGGCATTCCACCAAAATTCAAGCTCTGTAGGAGCGACAGAAGATCGGATCTGTAAAAGTTAATTTGTTACAAGCCCTTACCAGAAATTCGATTCCGTATTGGAAATCTATGGTGCCAGTTGAAAATCCATATAAAAGCGTTACTTTATGGCATTGTTTTCAATATGTTCAACCAGTTCCCTGTCAATAATGCGTAACACATAACCCTTGCCGGACTAAATGCGCTTCTTAGTTTCGATTTTTAAGTTTTTCCCGTATGACGACTTGCGGAAAGACGCCCTGCGCTTCGCCTCGGAAGCTGCCAAACGCGGACACAAGGATTATACAAGTGAATACCCGTTTGTCCATGACCGGCTTATCATGCTGCCGCCCCGCAATGATGTCGCAGACCTGCTTCCGGCAGCAAACCTGATGATTCATCCGGCGCGGGAAGAAGGCACAGGAACCGTTCTGGTTGAAGCCCTTGCAAATTTTCTGCCGGTTGTCTGTACGGAAGCATGTGGCTTTTCCCCTTATGTCGCAGAAGCTGGCTGCCCTGTTATTCCGGAGCCATTTGATCAGAGCGTCCTTAACAGAGAAGTGATGAAAATGCTGCCCGAATTGTCAGCAATGCGCAAAAACATCCAACAGTACGCTGCCAGCCGCGATTTCTGTGGGCGTTCCGCTGTTGCGATTAATGCAATGGAAGAATTTGTTCGAGGCAAAGGCAGTATATGACCCCAGACGTCACGATCATCATTCCCTGCTACAAAGTCGGCAAATACCTCCGACAATGTTTAGACAGCGTTCTTAATCAGTCGCACAGCAACATTCAGGTTCTGGCAATTAATGATGCCTCCCCGGATGATTCCGGCATGATTTTGGACGAATATGTCGCCCGTGATCCCCGCTTGCAGGTTATTCACCAGCCTGTCAATGCCGGTGTTTCTGTGGCTCGTAATACCGGGTTGTCCAAGACCATTGCACCCTACACCATGTTTTTGGATGGCGACGACTGGCTTCTGCCGGATGCAGTTGCCAACCTTCTTGCCCTTCAGCGACAGAGCAATGCCGAGTTTGTTTGCACTAACATCAGGCAGTATTCCGACGAGGGGCAGCCTGGGCGGATTCATTACAGTACTCCCCAAGGTCAATACCAGCCGGATTTTCAACAGGGCATTGATCACATGCGCCTTCATCAGAAGCTTTTTTGCACCTGCACGGCAAAGCTTTTTCCGACCGCGCTTCTGCACCAGCATAAGCTCATTTTTCACGCCGAACTCCGTCATGCCCAGGACACCCTGTTCACGCATTCTTTTATTATTTTCGCTCGCCCGCGAACTGTCATTAACTATGATCTTGCGACCTATTGTTACCGGCAAAATCCAGCCTCGACTGTTCATGCCATTCCTTTGGAGAAACGGCTGCACAGTTTGCACCTTCTAATTGAAACGCTCGATAATTTGGCGATTCATTGCAACCAACCGCGATGGCTTGCCGCCGAAAAATCCGCTGAGTATTTTTGGGCAATCAGGAAGTTCTCGGCCAATAGTGATGAACGGCAAAACGAGCTTGCTCGCCTAATGTCTTCAGCATTCTTCCAGAATCATCTGCAACCGGTGCTGTCGCAGTATGGAAAGCTCAAACACCGTATTCTCCTGAAACTGTTTGAGCGGAATTTTTATCGGACAATAGCACTATGGTAAATTCTGTCAGTGAATACCTTGATTTTCATCAGAATGATTGACATGGAAAATGTGCCAAAATTTCCTTGCTCCATCAGAACATTTCACGGACTGGTTAGAAAACATTCATGCAAATGCATTTTTGAAGTATCGCGTCCGGAGCATTTCCCGTTACGAAACTGCTGGCAGCCAATGGTTCACAAAAACTATTTTGGGCTTGTGGAAAACCCAAAGGTTGCGAGACAAGCCCATTTTGGAATTTTTCCGGTATGGATTTGCTGATTGACTTGTCCGAGCGAGGCATTCATTTCATCGATGGAGAACCCTGTGTGGTTGTCAGTTTTCTCCCCTCCAGGATTTTCCCTTTATTTTTAACGATTTTGGGGCGAACGAAGACCGCCTGGTGAGGTGCCGGAACTTCCTTTTCTTTTTGCTCCACCAGATTTCCCATGCCTCGTAAATTTTACCTGGATATGGGTTATATTCGAGGATTTCTTCACGCGAAGGCAAGCCTGCCGTTGGCTTTGGCAAAAAACCTTGTGGGGTACAAAAAAAGGCAGTCCCTTCGACAACGGTTTCCGCTGGGGGAGGAAAATGTCGTTTTTGAAAATGCATATAAGCAAACTCCTCGGCTTTGATGACTTCGGTTTCATCAATAAACGCCCTGAAAACACGTCCGTTTTCCCAATAAAAGACCTGATGGGGATAATCTTTCGGGCAACGCTCGTATTTTGGGTTGCTGCGTTGGACAAAGCGAAATCTCTTAGTGCCTGGTCTTGGATCCAAAAACTCGATGTCACGGAAAAATTTAAAGCCATTGATCATGTAAATATTATAGATGCCATCCCATTCATCAAAGGCAAAATTCAACGGACTGGCCAAAACCATGTTCACATCAAATTTGGCATCTGGAATACGCCATCGCATATTTACTTCTGGAGTATTTCGGTACAGTGACAAATGTCCGTTTGCAAAGATTTTATCGTATGCATTCAACCGATCCTCTGTCAGAAAGTCTCGCAGTTTGCCAAAGATCAAATCCAAATCACAATGACCCCAAAAATCATGCTCGTGTAGAAAATCAGAAAATATATCTCCATACATTGGTTTGAAATCACACACTTTATATGGACGGGTAATATTAATTGCCGGTGTAGTCAACTTGGCTCTTGCTAGCATCTCAAATTCATGCAGAGGGAGATGCGTAAAAGAAAAATTTTTAGGAGTCGGCAATTGTGGGTGATTATCGCCAAAACAGAGAAAATCAATATCAGGGTTCATGGCTACTGATTTTAACCATAAATTAAAATAATTAGGATAGGCAGGGCCAAACCAACAGGAAACTATAGCGATTTTTTTCATTTCGTTGCCTTTCTGATGGCTTTGATATGGTGGAATTCTATGCCGATTCCAAAAATTCACATTCTATTTTGAAGTCCACCTTTTCCCGATGGTTGTTTTCTGAAATTTTTCCGGTATGGATTTGCTGATTGACTTGTTCGAGCAAGGCATTTATTTCATCGACAGAGAGTCCTGCATGGTTGCCATACGCATGTAAAAACGTTTGAATCAACGTTTTTTTCTGTTCTGCGGGAAGATGGCCAGTCGTTGCCAGAAATTGTCCCAGGTTTTTAATCCGCCGGGAATTTGGCAGGTTGCGGTAAAGGCGCACTTGGTCACAATCGACAAGAAGGACTTGGCGATCTATCCAAGGACATAAGTCATTGATCACAAAATTCGCTGTTTTTGTGTCTGCATGATATACGCCGCAGGCATGCAGTTCTGCAAGCAGCTGCCCCGCCCCGTCATAGATGTCCTGCAAATCCTCACGTTGATGATGATCTCTTTTATACAGATTCAGCTGTCCAAGATCACTGAAAATCAGAAAACTTTTCTGGCCTTTCGTCCGCAACCAGGCCAGGCAGGGAGCGGTGTATCCCCGCAAACGTTGGCTGTTTTTCCATGCGGAACGCCCATGCCGATGCCCTGCCCAGACAAAATCTTTGCAGAATTCCTTGACAATATAGGAATGGTTCCGGCAACGCACACGGGTTATCCTGCGCTTCGCATCGCTTTTCAAAAAGGAACCATCGGAGCAGCTCTTCTGATGACAGGCAAGGATTTCCTGTAGTAATTCCAAAGGCAGACTGGACAGCATCGTCCATTTGACTTCAGCGGTCTTCACTGTGGCGAAACCGTGGCGTGTTCCGTAGAAATCCCGGCTCCGCATAAGCTTGTCATTGGCTGAAAAATCATACATGGCCGATAGATTTAACTGCTGTTTTTGGACGGCAAACGCTTCCATCGCGTCAATAGCAACCTGATTGCGTCCGCAAAAATCCTGGTTTTGTGCGAAAGTGATCGTTCTTGCTGCCAGTCCCGGTAATTTTTCGATGACTTCGACCAGCATTTTATTCAGTTTTTCCTGGGCAAACGGTTCCGGGATGGCCGTCTGCGTTGCTTCCTGCACAAATGAGCTGAAGCCGCAGGCTGCGGAGCAAATAACCGGCAGTCCTGCAGCGAGCCCCTCGATAAGAACGGTGCCGGTTCCCTCCTCCCGCGCCGGATGAACCATGACATCGGCGGCAAGAAGCAATTCAGGGACATCATCACGCGGGCCAAGAAAGGTAACTCGATCCGCCGCCTTGCAGGAAAGCGCCAGTTTCTGCAGCTTTTCCGCTGAATCGTTTCCTGCCAGAAAAAAACGGCATCGCCTGCGAATAGACTCCGGCAACTCAGCTACAGCATGCAGCACTCGGTCAACTCCCTTGCGCCAGAGATTGGTGCCGACTTCAATCAGCATGATATCATCATCGGCCAAACCGAATTCCATGCGCTTGTTGCGCCGAAGTTCGTCGGCATTCTCCGGGCGTCGGCAACGCGGGTCCATTCCTGGTGGCAGATAAATGAAACGTTCCTCAGGAAGCCGATATGCCTGCATGAACTCCTGTTTTTGAGGAGGGGCAATATACATAATCCGGGTATTAGCGAGCGGATCGGCGATTTCCCGTTCATGCCGAAGATAGGTGCGATATCTTGGGATCGTTTTCAGAAAAAAAGCACTATGTTTGGTGGGCATCCAGCTTGCCATGCAAGAATCTGCGGCAAAGTAAAAGTCCGCTCCTGGAATGCGGTTCATTGCCAGGGTAACATCAAATGAATGCTGATAACGGTATTCCAGGAAAGCCTTGGCAAACTTGTCCATCGCCCGATGATTGGTCATGGCGCGGATGGGTACAATTTCGACATGCAGACTGCAATCCGGACGATCCCCAGTCCATTCGGTCGTGAAAATGGTCACCTGATGACCGCGCCGGACTGCCTCCATCGCAAAACGCAAGGTGTCTTTCTGAAGCCCCCCCCAGGGGAAGTATTTGTAAAGGGCAAACAGGATTTTCATGGGATTAACAGCAAAAGAAAATTTACCAGAAACGCAAAAAAAAGGAACCACGGCCATTTTTGTGATTCTGCAAAAAATGCCAGAGCAGGCTCTTGTGGCAAAGCAAAAAACAGCAAAATTTTCGTAATACTCGCGGTCAAACTTCTCCAGTCTCGGAGAGACGGCACCATGAGCAACTAGGTGAAGCTGTGCGGAGTACTGCGGAACCTGGGGTCGGCCCCCACCCAAAACCATTACGCCGCATCGAGGCGGCGCTGTCGCAACTTGGATGTGCGGCGGCAAATGAAGACGCGCAAGCCAACGTTTTCCCATTGCTTCCAGCACGCATTGCTGGCGCCGGTTCATGTGCCGCCTCCGAGGCTTTGGTGGTGGCGGGATGCCATGCCCCAGGTTCCGCTTCGCTTCACGGGGTTACTCATGGTGCCACGCCTCCGGCGTTGGATGCCTCCGACGCGATTGCGTAAAATCGGTCTTGACACACAAGAATTTTGGTAGAGCAGGCTCATCCGTCAAAGCACCAACCCTACAAATTTTCCGCGTTTTCTGTGCTTTCCGTGGACAAAAAATGGGTTGTGGGCATTCGGTTCACGCTAGGTTATTCCAATTCCGGTGGCATTGGGAATTTGACTATGTCGGATCGCTTCCATGGACGCTGCTTTTTAGAATCGATAAAGAAACCATTCAGGTACTGTTTCAGCCAGTATTTGATTTTCTTGCTTCGTGGTATGGGGGCACGACGTGCATATTGACAGAAGGTATAAGCATACGGGTGATGAAAGCGCTTCAGGAGAAGCCATGGCTTATGGGCCCCCGTAAAATGGACAATGCCCGGATGACGTATGGCCTCAGTCACTTCCTCGGCAGTGTACATGCCAGGAACAGGCGGATTGCGGTATACCGAGTTGATGATATTCCACTTTTGAGGCAGCAGCTCCATATCGTCACAAAAACACTTGTTCAGCAACCCCTGGTCGGCAACTTTGATTTCAGACCTGTGCCGTATCCATAAATCATTGCATTTTTCCACAGCATTCTGTTCTCGCATACGTTCTAGGTCCAGCAACAAAACTCCTGCATTGAAATAACGCTCCGGGGGAAGATTCATGTTGCGGGCGGGGTCCAGACCAACGCGGTCACCAATCGCTCCCAGTGGATGCCCATGTAAATCCAATTTCCATAATTTGGATATTTCGTCCAGCACAACAACATCACAATCCAAATAAATCACACGACTGACAGTTGGAAGTAGTTCAGGCAACTCCAAACGGAAATAGGTCGGTCGCGCAGTATTCCATCGCTTGGAAAAACGGTCAATATCGATGGTGAGAATATCTATTTCCATACCATATTTCGAAAAGACCTCAAAGCGGCTGGCTTGTTCCGCCTGCAAACCACCAGTTAAAATGTGAACGACGATCGGAGTTCCGTCACTGTGATTTAAAACGATGGAAGTGAGAACAATCAGCGCAAAATAAACATAATTGTCATCGGTTGCCAGTGCAATATGAATTTTGTTATTCAATGTTCGCTCCTTGTGTGTTTGCTCTAGTGTGCTGATTCCCCTGACAAATAGCTGGCAGGCATCTGCTTACATTTCTTAATTGACCACTTTCAAAACCACCTGTGCCGATAAGCATTGATAGACTTGACGATTACGCTGCTTTGCAAAGCAGGCATAGCAAGACTAACTTTTCCTCTGCTCCTGTTCAAGCTGGGCAATCCGTTGACGGAGTTTTCCCAGCATCTGACGTTGTTCATTTTCAAGCACTGCCACAGGTCGCGGATCACACCAATAATATCCTGCCCAAAATGCGGAAAGCAAGTGCATATCCACAAGATATTTCGTCGTCCTCGAGCAAAATTGAATGAGATTCCATAATTGCGCACGACGAGATAAAAAAGACCTTTTTCCCCGGGTTCGGTCATTATCCAGGAAAATCAGTTTTTTTTCGTCATCCATACAGATATTACCGGGCAGGCAATCCCCGTGCACAAAGCCTTTTTCATGCAACTCACGGATGCCCTGCCCTGCTTTTTGCAGTATCTGCGAACGCAGGACATCACTGTCGGCATTCCTCAACAGATCACTGACTCTCGGAAAAGGAACCTCGGCAGTCACCAGGATGTCCTCGAAACAAAATGATGAAAGGCGGCAGGAATGCACTGCCAGCAACGGCAGCGGACAGCCCACCCCTGCCAACCGCATCTGCTCGGAAACACGCCAGACTGCCAACGAACGGGGAGTTCGTAATAGGCTTTTCAAAAAATACCAGCTGCGTCCAGTCCCGGTGCCACAGATATGTTTGTAATAAATCACCCCTTGCGGGGTTTCAATGCGCCGAACCATCCGATCCGGTTTGTCAACAATGACTTCGCCAGAATTAGCCAGTCGCGGGATGTCGGAAAACACCTCCTCCCATCCTTCGCGTACCAGCCCCTTCCAACGACCTGTGATAAATTTCTGACCTTCTTGCATTTTTCGAAATAAGCAGGGGCGGTTCCTCCCCCCCTGCTCAGAAAAAATTTGGTTGGTTTAATTTGCTTGGGTTGTGGAATCAAGTCCGTTGCCTGCGACTGTATTCGAGAGAATATATCGCTTCATCGCCCGAAATTCAATTTCGAAAAAAAAACGCCACTGGGACGCTAATGCAGGAAAAGCACTCCCTTTATGGATTGCAAATCCGGGAAAGAAGTATACTTTAAAAGTTGTTACCTTGGATCATCGGTCTTGCTGTATTTTGACAGGAGGTCCATCCAAGATGTTTTCATCTGCGACGCGTCAATCACGTTACAACAAAGGAGAACGAAAATGGGAGAGTTTTTTCAAGATGTCTGGCAAATGATTGTCGACAGCAACATCCTGGTGCTGGTCAAGGCAATTGCCATTCTTGCCGCTGGATGGCTAATTGCGATTTACGTATCCGGTCTGGTCAGTCGTTTGATCCGTGCTTCATCACTTGAACAAAAACTCAATCGCTGCCTACCAGAGGGGTCGGCGATACCAGCCTCGAAGCTGGATAAATACATTGGTCGAGCCGCCTATATCTTAATCCTGTTATTTGCAATTC
>JAPXLT010000020.1:0-29812 GCA_033809415.1 Lentisphaeria bacterium | reverse complement strand
ACTACCAGCAGTTCTATCAGGGTAAAAAGAAGTGGATTGCTGCTCATTTTTCTGGGCTTGTTCATGACCAATTCCTCCATCTGAGTTTTGTCAATATGATCCGAATGATTGTGGTGCCTTTACAAGGCACTTATTTGGGGGATTCTCCACCCCATGCTTAACAGGGTTAAGCATGGTTAAGTGGCTACGGCGCAATGCATTATTGTGCTGGACTCCGATCAATCTGATCAACCTGCATCCTGCCTTTTGCACATGGGATCGTTCGAGCGTGGGAGGGCAAACATGAATCACAACCGAGACGGTTGCGCCACTTTTTAAACCGCGTGCCATTTCATCCGTCAGAGCAGCAACCCCATAGAAAATTTTCGTGTTTGTTCGTGTGGTTCGTGGTTCAAAAAGAATTTCTCGGTTACTAGGGTTCACACGCCTTACGTGGGAAGCTTTCATGAACGCACCCAGAAGTTGCCCAGAGTTTTTTCGTGAATGTTCGTTGTCTTGCCGGTTCCTGCCTCGATTCCTTCGGTAAATGTGCAATCACATGCGGACCATTTGCGGAGCAGCTGCTTGCCCCCGACATTGCGAATTGACCAGCCCTGCCGATAAAGGTCGCCCAGTTCGCCAGTGGTCAGATAATGGACCCCTTTTGCCGAGAGTTTGCTTAAAAGCGATTTCAACATATCCAGACGCCGATTGGCATGTTCGGCGCTGAATACGGTGTAATTCGCCCGGTGAGTCTGCACCACGGCGGGTTCCTTCTCGTCCCGGAAGTTTCTCAGGATATCCTGGAAGCACTCTTCGGCGTAGTCGCTGTTTTCATCCGAGCCATCGACCGGGCCGAAAGAGGCATTTCGGATCAGGTAGACTACCCCTGCCATCGGATCGAAGTCTCCTATCCTGGCATACGGATCCTGGTTGTTCCAGGGTTTTGTGTGGTATACAACGACTGCCCCCTTCTTTTTGAAGTTTTTCAGGCAAACCGTCTTCACCCCGCGTACTGCCCAGAGGATTTCCGTCTCGGGGTAGGCATCGCTGGTAACCGCCGCGTTCGGGGTGTAGCCGAACAATTGCTCGAAGCGGGAGAAACCGGTGTCGATCATGGCATATTGTCCGCGCAGGTCATAGCCCATATATTCCGGCAGATGTTCATACTGGGAAAAACATCCGAGGCGGAAAAGCGCCCTGGCTTTTTCCGACGCCGCACCCTTTCCCCTCAACCGTTCCAGCCACAGTTTCGGGCTGTTGTGATGCAAAAGGGAATGGTATTCCGGAGACCAGACCCCTTCCCGCAGACCTTCCAGTGTTTTGCCGACGCAACCTGTGTCCTTCCATCCCGATGGGAATCCCTTGCCGAGGGGAATGTCGAAATATTTGGAGAAGCCGGACTGTTCGATTGCCGCAAAGTCCGGGTTCCCCATATTGGTGAAAGCGGTGAACACAGCCGGAACGCCATCCACTCCCAGATTGCTTCGCAATACTTGAAACAGACGGTCAAGGAGCTGAGAGGTCTCCAGCGTGGAAACAGGGACACTTTTCGTTTGCATGGCTTCATAGTAGGCGGGCAGGTCTTCTTCCTGCTTGATCGTCGAGCAAGTGCCCCAGTCATCGCTTTCAAAGACAACTGCCGGGAAACGCTCGATGTCTATTTCAAAGTTTCGCCGGTATTCCCGATTGTTGGTTTTTTGCATCTCGAGTTTCCTGTTCAATCTTATTGAGGCATGGTTTCCAGCTGGATGATGGTTTCAAGGATATCCTGCAGTTCACTGATCAGTGCATCCTCGGGAAGTTTATCATCCAGGTATTGGTTGATAAAAGGCAGCGCTGTTGTATAAAAAACAAAAAGTCCCCGGGTTGACACAGGCATGATTTCCCCGTTTTCAAGGCAAAACTCCATCGTTGCCTGCAATTCCTGGTTGTTGTCCTTTCTTTGAAAACTGCTGCTTCGAGCCGAAAAGAAATACGGTTCCTGGTTCAGGATATCCTGGATTTCGGGCCGCTGCAAGAAATTGATCCACAGCCAGCATTCTTGCGGGTGACGGGTTTTGGAAAGGATGGCCAGTGCCGTGCAATGCAGCATGGCTTTCGAGCCGTTATTCATGGGCAGCGGCGTAGCATGCTGATGACGCTGACCGGCAAGCTCCCACCAGGAACAGTAATACCCGATCATGCCCTTGACCGTGTCGGCTTTTCTTCCATTTCGTACAAAATCGCTGTACAGTTCCGAGTTCCTGATCAGCACACGAATAAAACGAATGAATTTTTTGAGCTTGCCGGCAAGCGTCTTGCTTCTCAGCTTGTCAAAACCGCCAAGAAAAGAGAGCAGTAACGTGAGCAGGCCGACTGCGAAAATGACTTTCGAGGTTTTGCAATGATTCTGTACTAGATATGACTCCAAAGCATCCCACGAGTCGAGAGGCTGCTTTTCTTCTTTAAAGACGAGTGCTGTATGCCATAAGAATGGAATCCCGAACAAACGCCCGTTTGTTCTGCAGAAATCCAAAGAGTTGGAAATATAACCGGCGTCTGTCAGCTTTCCGGTGCTGCCTGTTGTTTCTGTCAGATCAATAAAACGCCCGTTCCGGGTCAGTGCGGGAAAATTGTTGACGCCGGTTTCAATGATGTCATAGGAATGCTCGTCGGAACGAATCGCCTCCTGGGGTTTCAGGTCATGAATGCAATTGACTTTGATCCAGGAATAACGTTGCGAAAACAGCTCCGAGATTTTTTTCAAGGAGCTTTCCATGGGGGTTACATGGATGAAATTAAGTTGCACGCAGGGCATGTCAGACAAAGCTTCGTCAATGGCAAAGTGATGCATCGGAACCATGCCGGTCGAATTGGCACGTTCAAAATTGATGGTTGTACCACGGTTGCCACTATGGCATTTGACGATGTTCTGCTTCTCGAGCACCTTGACTGCACGCTTGATGGTCAGAAGATTGACACTATATTCCCTGGACAAATGCTGCATCGATGGAAGCCGCCCATCCTCTTGAAATTCCCCCGCAATGATCCGACGGAGAAGCTCCTGCGCAATTTCAGGATATTTGGATTGTGGAGGCATGGCGAGGCACCTTTGGATGAGTGAATTCGCGTATATTATGTCGTGTTGTTCTGTATTATAATATAAGAAACAGCCAATGTCAAGCGACTGAATATAAAAATATTGCAGGACGTGTTCCTGTCCATTAACTAATTTTTTCCGTCTGTGTCCAAGGCTTGGTCTGTTGGCATGTTTTCTTTTCCATATTACAGTATATTTATCGGGGCGTCTTCATGTATTGGAGGATTCAGAATATGAAAGATTTGACCAGCAGCGTCTATACCTTCGAGGACCTTATCAAGGGGCAATATCTCTATGTGGACAAGACGGAGTATATCTGGAATTTGATCCGCCCGTACAAGGGAATCTACTTCATGTCCCGC
This sequence comes from Lentisphaeria bacterium, assembly GCA_033809415.1. Lineage (GTDB taxonomy): Bacteria > Verrucomicrobiota > Lentisphaeria > Oligosphaerales > Oligosphaeraceae > JAQVUB01. The sequence continues at coordinate 26,389 of JAPXLT010000020.1, read as the reverse complement.
CCGCGCCGCTTCGGCAAGTCGCTGACTGTCTCGACGCTCAAGGCGGTGTTCCAGGGGAAGAAGGAACTCTTCAAGGGGCTGGCCATCTATGACAAGGAATACGACTGGAAGGAGTATCCGGTCATCCATCTGGACATGGCGAACTGCGATGCCAAGACGCCATTGGCGCTACGCAAGTACCTTGCCCGAGTCTTGACCAGGGCGGCATCCTTGCACCGTGTTTCGGTCGATATCCGCGAAGATGAACCGGCCGCCTCATTCGAGTCTCTTGTTTGGGCAGTCGCGAAGGATTCCCCGGTCGTCATCCTTGTGGACGAATACGACAAGCCGATCCTGAACGCGCTGGCGACTCCGGAGGCCGCGGCATGCCGGGACGTCCTCAAGGGGTTCTACTCGACGATCAAGAAATGCGAAAGCCTCGAACGGTTCGTGTTCGTCACCGGCGTCACCAAGTTCTCGCATGCCTCGGCTTTCTCCGACCTCAACAACTTGGCTGACATCACGATGCATCCCGACTATGCCACCATGTTCGGCTACACGCAGAGTGAATTCGAGGAATCCTTTGCGGAGCGCTTGGACGCCGCCGCAGGCAGGCTGGGCATCACGCACGAGCAGCTTCTCGCTGAAATCAAGGCGTGGTACGATGGGTACCGCTTCCACGGAAAGTCGGAAACGGTGTACAATCCGGTGTCCCTGGCGCAGTTCTTCATCAACGGCTGCGAATTTTCCAATTATTGGTTTTCGACGGGTACGCCATCGTTCCTGCTCGAGGTGATCTTGAGGACGAACTTCAACTTCGAGCGGGCGCTGAGCGAGCCGGTCCTGGGCTTTGCCTTCAATGCCTTCGAGATCGACCGCATCGACCCCTTGGCGCTCCTGCTGCAGACCGGCTACCTGACGATTAAGAGCTCATTCGTCGAACTCGGCACGACGCTGTACTACCTCGATTTCCCCAACCGCGAGGTGAAGGAGGCTCTTATGACCCCCCTGATTCAGCGGCTACTGCGCACTCCCGCAGGAAACCGTCGGTGCTAACGTGTTCCAGATGGCCGGGGCAATCAAGGCAGGAAACATCCAACACTTCATGGACTTGCTGAAGACCTTCTTCGCCGCCGTGCAGTATGATGTCGCAATCGACACCGAAGGGCGCTTCCAGCTGCTGTTCTATTCGGTGTTCCTGGAGGCATAGACGGGGACTCGATTTTTTAACCACGAACCACACGAACAGACACAAAATATCATGGGAAGTACGACGTATTTTCGCAGACAAAGCCACTTCCATGACGTTTTACAATGTTAGGAAACAGCTATCCAGAGGTTATTCAAAAACCAAATTACCGAAGTACATCGTATTTCCGAATAGTGGCTTTTCCGGATTTGGCGACCATAGGAAGAGTCTGTTTTTATGAACTCTGCCGACATTCATGGTAATCGATTTACCGGGTTTGACTTGAAATTCGCCAAGGTCCTTGAGCGGGATGCGCACCTCGGCAGTCCACTTGTTTTGCTCAGGAAGCAGCTGGAAAGCATAGGTCCAGTTGCTGTCCCAGCTGCAGTCGAGAATATCCTCGCGGGGGTCGGCGCCACGAAGAGCAATATTCATCGCCGCGTCCATGCCGGAGTCAGGTGCGGGGGCTAAAACAAACTGAAAGTAACGTTTCGGCAATCCGGTCGTGTTGATCAGAAGGTCAATATTTTCCTCCCTGGGATAATTGTCTTTGCCAGCACTCGAAAATGCTTGCGTAGCTAGGGAGGGATGGATCGCTTCAAAGGCAAAATACAGATATTCGTCGTCATAGGCAACTTGGAAAAACGTGTCCGTATCAGCAGTCCCTCCGGAGATTTTTTCCAGTTGCTGGCGTGGCGCATCCTGCCAGGTCTTCTCGTCCAGCTTGCCGTCAATGGACATCCCGCCGGCGGCTTTCCGGGCATTGGCCTCTTTTGTCCTGACGATCGGCAAACGCCCCGTTTTCTCCATTTCACGATAATCCCAGGTGAAAGGGGCTCCCAGTTTGCCCAGTAACGAACCACCGGCCAAAAAAACATTTTTCTTATTCCGAAGCTTCCATTCCTCCGGTATTTCCGCTGTTTGAAAATTGGCGATGGCTTCTTCACGTTCCCGCAGGGATTGACAAATCTGCTGAAAAAGGCTCTGGCACGGGAACAGCAAAAATGCACGGTACGCAGTCAATGCCTTAACGGTGCTTTTCAAATAGGCGAAATCCAGCTCGACAAATTTCAAGCGCATCTTTTCCTTCGGCGTCTTGACCAGCTTGCCCGCCTTTTGCAGGCTCTCATCCATATAGTTGATCAGCGAAGGGGGATAGCACTGGCTGATCATCAATTCCGCAGAGCGCATCAGCTTGCGGTCATCGCAGGTGAAATACGTGTTCTCTGGATACTTCTCGAGGTATTTATGCATATCTGTAAACATGCTGTACATGATCGGGCCGGCATCCCCAAACGAACAGCGGCAATAATCTTCAACAAGCAATTCGGGATTCAAATCAACTTGGTCAAAAAGCCGCCCGTATACATACAGGACCGGCCCCTGCAAGCCGCCAAGGGCATCCTTGTAACCACAATTATAAACGTCAAGCACCTGATATTTTTTCAGCCTTTTCATGTGCTCTGAAATCATGAACGGAGTGCGCTTGGGAAGATAGCCCAGTTCATTATAGCACCCCCATAAATAAGTATAAGCCATGAAGGGCACCTTGAATTTAAGCCACTTCTGGAATTCAACCTCGTCGTACTTGGTTAATTCTATCACCACATTGTCCGGAAATGAATCAAAATATACAGGTGGATCCTGGCTTACATCATAGGCAAGAATGTTGATTCTACAGTCCGGATATTTAACCGCCATCTTTTCAGCCAGCGCCCTGTGCACTTTCCATACGCGTTCATTGGCCGTTTCGCCCAGTTCGCGGCATGGCTGGCATTCGCATGGTTGAAAACCATCCGATTGCGAAAGCTGATATAATTTACTGCCTCCGGCAAAGGCTTTATCAATATGCTGAAGCATGAGTTCCTGAACCTGCGCATTGCTGATGCACAGTTGATTGCCGATGGCATTCGGATGGCGCTTCCCACCCTTCATGACAAAAAATTCCGGATTGGACTTGGCATATTTTTCGGCGGGGACGGAAAAAGGCCAGGAATGCCCCCAGTGCAATCTGTAATGCAACTGCATGAACATGTTGTTGGCAACCATAAAATCATCGTAAACCCGGTTGTGCTCATAGACGAGATTCGTGGCGGTGTGCCAGGGGATGTCCGGTTTCCTGCGCAGGGAAAGATTTGCTTTGATCACCAGCGGATTGGCGGCGGGAATATGTTCGCCCATTCTTCCCGGCAGCAGGAAACGCACCCCCAGTTCGTTTTCCAGAAAAGCAACAACCGCCCTGTGATCGCCGTTCCGGTACGGGTATCGCAATGCCTCTTCCGCTTTTTGCCCCTTGTATTGAATGGAATTCACCCCTGCCAGATAGATGTTCCCATCCTTTACCGAATACATGTATTCCGTGGGGGAAAGTGTCTCCAGGGCAAGGTTGTTTTCGGCAGCCTGACGGGTCCTGCCGATATAAAAAGCCGGCTTGTCAATTTTCCCGCCATCCGTCAGAAGCGGAATTTTGGCGCCATTCATTTCTTCAATGACGCGCTGCAGCAGCATAGCCGCCCGGCGTGAAAAATCCCATGGGTCGTTTTCAGGAATGACAATGACATAATCCGACTGGCCGTCTTTGGCAATCGTCAACCCTGGGATCATCCTGTTGATGATAAAGGTTCCAATGAGGCTGCTGCTGCCCCTTTTCTCCCAGGCGAAATCAACCGTTGATCCGGCTTTCACGGCTGTTTTATATTCTATGCGATCCCCGCCTTTGCTGAAATTATGCTGCATAACCTCCTTGGAATCAACATATATGCAAAGCCGGTGCTGATTCTTGTCACGTCCCTCGACAATGATTTGGTATTGACCATCTGCCGGACAACGCCAGCGCCGGACAACGTCACGGTTTTTCCCCGTTGACCAGGCAATCGAATCACGAAAGATCGCTCCCTGGGAAAAATTGCCATCGCCCCAGTAGTTTTTGCTGCAATGTGCAATTTCCTTATAGGTTTCCGGCTTCCCGTCCGTATCATAAAACCCAAAAAACCAGTTCCTGAATCCCTGCGCCGGTGGATTGCCAGTCTCCAATACCGCCGCATCCCAGTCGGCGCGGGAATTGGCAAACGGCTCGAAAAATGCATTTTCCGCACCAAGGCTGCAGACAAAGCACAACATGATCAAGGCAAATATGATTGACATAATTCTTCTCCTGTAACAAGTTTCTTTGTAAGACACATCCATTTTCCAGAAATAGCGTACACGGCATATACCGCCGAAAGTAAAATCATAGCCAAAATAATTGCACTTCAACATCGGTATCGAAAAATCCCACGTGCAACCGGCCACTACGACTGGAAAACCTTTGTTAATCAAATGATCAGCTATTGCTGCAACCCGCATCATATCAGACTTGCAACCGCACCATAATCGGGGGCTGAAGCGCAAAGGAGATCATAATGTCCATGCGTCTTTTCCGATACCGAATTTCTTTCCGTTGATGTAACTTTGAACACTGCAATCAAGGAAAAGAAAATTACTTTGATTGTTGTGTCGGAAAGCCGCTCGCCATTGTGGATATGCATACAATACATCATTGGTATAGTCGGGAGCAAAGTAGGACCACGGACGAGACACTACAGTATTGGTAGTCGACGCACACAGTGGAGCATCTATCACAAGCACTGAATTGTGCATGTTATGCACCATTTGCTGGCTTCTGACACGCGCAGCCATGTCGCCGCCACTTGTATAAAATTTACCCCACCCTCCGGTCTTAGGTTTATTGGCATTGTTGTAATTTATTTCATTAGCATAGGCAATGGTCGCAGCATAGGTTAAAACCACCCTGCTTTTAAGGCTGTTCAACTCAGGAATGCGAACCACGGAAGGACAGCAGACATATTTGGTAAATTCCCGCTTGTAATCCCACCAGTTACGATTGGAAATGATATACGGAAAAATCTTTCCTATCCACTGGATGTCTTCATAGCTTGGCAGAAAGTCATTATAATCATCCATGCACAGCATAGTTGCATAGCCAAACTGCTTCATAGTTCCTGAACAGGTGATAGCCTGGGCCTTCGCCCTGGCTTTGCTTAGGGCCGGCAAAAGCATCGAGGCCAAAATGGCGATGATCGCGATTACGACCAGTAGTTCAATAAGGGTGAAGAAAAACCTGATACTGCATTTTTTTTTCATGTTTCTAACCTCCTGATCTTAATGGTTGCGTTAACAACTATTTACATTTTTATGGACATGGACAAGAATGGACATCATGGACGGAATGGACACGATGGATTTTCCGTTTGATGGACGAATGGACTGGTTCAAAGACGTCACCTGCTGTACGTGTGTCCATTCTGTCCATAAAGACGTGTCCATTTGTGTCCATGACGTCCATTGCGTCCATCGTGTCCCTGTCCATTAAAAAGCAAGACATTTTCCGATGTGATTGGGAGAATGAAAACGCCCTATTTGTAAAACATTTTTTGGAAATGCGGGATTTCTCCGGTTTTTTTCACGCTGTCATCCTGAATTTCTCAATACCAGTTCCTTTGCCGGAACAAAGTATGTGCGGTAGAAGTCTGTGTTTGCCTTGGTTCTGAACAGGCTTTCAAGTAAATCGATGACGGCAGCGGCGGCTTGCTCCTGGGGATGGGTGATGGCAGTGATTCCATGCTTCAGGGTTGGGTTTTGCAAGCCTTTTTCGAGGTTGTCATAGCTGATCAGCTTGAAGTCCACCCCGGGTTTCAGCTTCTGCTCGTTCATGTAGCTTAGGAACCCATAGGTGATAAAATCGCTGGTGCTGATGACCGGGCGTTTCAACAGTCCGTTCCGACAATAGTATTCTGCAGAGTCCCGCCCGCAAAGGATAGGCGAATTGATGATCGGGTTGCTGCCCCTGTGCACAATCAGGTCCTGGGCGGGGATGCGCAAGCGTGCGGCGGCGGCCAGAACCGCATCCTCGCGGTGCATGCGCCTGCTGTTTCCAGGATCGTTATTGGTCATGATGAAAAATTTCTTGTGCCCTTGGTTCAACAAGTGCTTCAGAGCCGCCACGAAACCCGGCTGGTAGTCGAAGACCACTTGGTGCCAAGGTCCCGGATGCACAACGTCGTCCTGAATCAGAATCATCGGCACCGGGCATGTTTCCAGAAATTCAGCGGCTGGATCCAGCATCCCCGCCGCGAAGACGATGGCGTCATATTTGCACAAGGAAAACCGGAGCAACTTCATGTTCGAGCGGTTTGGGTTGTCATAGAAGATATCGTAGGCGTAGTCATGCTCGGCAAACTGCTTCCTCAGAATATCGATGAAATATCCGTAAGCCGCATAATGCAGTTCCGTCGCCCTCACATCTTCCTCGGGGCGATGCCAAAGGAACAACCCGATGCAGCATTGTTGCTTCGATACCCTGTTTGAATTGACAAAAGTTCCGCTCCCACGCTGTCGGCTGACCAGCCCCTTTTTGGTTAGAACCGCCATTGCTCGATTGGCCGTCTTCAGCGACACGCCGTAGCGCTTGGCAAGCTCCGGATCGGACGGCAGCTTGAATCCGCGAGCCAGATGGTTCGTGGTAATGTAGTCTTCCAGCTCACGCGCAATAACATCACGGGCATAGCGATGCCGTCCGCCTTTTTCCTGTGAGATGGCTTTGTCCGGAATGTTAATCATGTTAAGCAAACTCCATAAAAGGAATGGCAGAATCCAATGTTCTGGAATAACTATAGACCTAAAAAAAGACTATTTCAATTATAATACCCTTTGTTTTTATTTCAAAATAGACATTTAAGCATCAAAGTTATTCTTTTATTTTATTTCAAAAGAATAATCAATGCTTGAATCCATGAATTAAACACGGACGATGATCGGATGGATCAATCAGAATGGTCTGAAATCAAATTGTTGAATTCCTTGAAGACGCCAGTAAATTTTTTCACACACGGCTTGACTTTGTCATATTTTGGATATATAATAATCATATTCAATACCAAACGAGGACTTTCAATGCAATATACTTTAAAGAAGGATCAGGTACGCCATGAGATTTTGTACCGGATACTGTCTGGTCAGTATCTGGTATCTGGCCGTATTCCTCCGGAGCGTGAATTATGCGAGTCGATGCAGGTAAGCCGTATTACGGTGCGTGCTGCGGTTGACGAACTCGAGCAGGAAGGGGTTTTGCGTCGTGATGGTCGCCGTGGCACCCTGATCGAGAGGATGCCGAATCGGGAAGAGGCCGTTGTATGCTCCAGGTCGGCGAAGCAGATTTTGTTCATATATTTTTCGAGTGTACGCGGGCACATGGTTTCGCGCACGGGTACTTCCTCGCGGCTATATCATGGGGTCGAGCGTTTTGCCAATGAGCACGATTACGTATTGCGTGTGCAGTCCGGGGAGAATTTCATGCGGCAAGCCGCTGCGGCGCTTGCGGATATTGACGGAATCATTGCCGGCGGTTCCCGTCTCGAGGAGCATCTGCCCTTGTTCATCGAGTCCGGGATTCCCACTGTTGTTGTGGATTCGATTCCGCATCGCCTGATGGTGGATGCCGTCTGCGTTGACTATTATGAAGCCGGCATGCTGGCTGCTGAAAAATGCCTTGCCAAGGGGGCGCACAAGCCTTTGTTCCTGCAATTGCGTTTTGGTGATGAAAAGTTCACTCAGCCCAACCTGCTGCTGCGTCAGCGCGGTTTTTTTGATGCACTCGAGGAGCAAGAAGGGATTTCAGCTGACTGCCACGCCGTTCATTATGACGATTTGGCAACCGGCGGTAGCACGGTCAGAGAGCTTTTATCCATATTGGAGGAAAAAAGCAGCGACGCTATTGTCTACTGTGCAGATATCCCGTACCGTTTTTTGCTGAAACAACCGGAATTGTCCAAGTTGCCGACTGTCGTTATCGGCGGCAAGCCTGAAGAACTCGAGGAGCTTTCCGGCAATATTCCGGAAGTCATTTCATTTAACATGGAGTATGTCGGCTGCTTGGCGGCGATGCGCTTGCATGAGCGAATAATGAATCCCCGTCTGGGCGTCAACCGTAAATTCATTCCGGCAGGAAATGTTTTCGGGCTGGATTCTGAAACCGACGTTCAATCCCCTTGAACTCACCAAACAAAAAAGGAAGGTAAGGCGTTAGTGAACCAGGATAAACGAGGAATTCTTTTTGAACAACGAAATGCCCGAAAGGACACGAAAAAATTTCATGGAAGTGGCTTTTTCTGCACGAATGTGTCGTGCTTGCCATGAAATTTTTTCGTGTCCATTAGTGTCTTTCGTTGTAAAAAAACTGTCACCCAGCTTACTGATGCATTAAAAAAGGAAGGTAACATGGCGATTACACAAACTTCAATCAGTTACTACGGCCTCAACTACGTCGAACATGCCGAAGCGGATTTCCACGAAATGCTTGAGCATGGCTGCACGACCGTCATTCTGGCGATCACCGAATTCGATATGGACTTCTGGTTTCCGAACATTCCAAAAATTGTTGACAAAGCGCATGAGCTTGGTCTGCGGGTGCTGCTGGACACCTGGGGCATTGGTAAATTCTTCGGCGGGGAGCAGGTCAGCTTGTTTCTGCAGAACAATATTGAAAACCGGCAGGTTTCCGCACTGACCGGCGAAAAATTGCCCTACGCCTGTTTCAACACGCAGTCTTTCCGGGATTATTTCCAGCGCATCTGCCTCAAGCTGGCCAGGGAAACCAAGGCCGATGGATTCTTCTGGGATGAACCGCATTACGCCTTCCCGAAATCCTATGCATCCATCACCGGCGGCACTTCAGACGAATGGACCTGCCGCTGCCCGGTGTGCATGAAGAAGTTCCAGGATTACTACGGCTATGAAATGCCGAGAATCATGAATGACGATGTCAAGCAATTCCGCTGGCGGGAAGCGTTGTTCATTCTCGAAGACACCTCCCGGAAGATCAAGGAGGTCAATTCCAAATCTGAAATCACTTGCTGTGTGCATGCCACTTTGAACAGCTATTATGTCACTGAACATCGCGGTTATGACAATTGGGACATGGTGGCCGCAAGCCCATATTTTGATGTCTTCTCGACGACCATCATCTCCTGGGACTTGCCGGATAGTTTCTTCGAGCACATCACCCGGCGCACAGTCGAAATGGCAAAAAAGTACGGCAAAAAATCCGAACGCTGGATCATGGGCTATTACAAGCAGCCGAAGGATTTCAGTCAGATTGACCAAGTGGTCGATCTTTATGAAAAGCTGGGCGTGGACCGCATTGCGGCCTGGACATATCGTGGCGGGCATGGTACTGTGCTGGCCGCGCCGGATGCCCTGAAATTATGGGATCGTATCGGCAAGAATTACAAGCGCGTCATCAAGAAAGGGAAATAATCATGTTGAACGATTTTGGCTATGTGGAAAAGGCCTTTGCGAATATTCGCGAAGTGATGGAGAAGCAGGGCGAGAACATCTCCCGGGCCGCAGCCATGATGGCGGACGCCATTGCCGACGACAAGCTGATCCATGTCTATGCCGGCGGCGGGCATACGACCCTGGCAATGGGCGAAATGTTTTTCCGGGCCGGCGGGCTGGCGAATATCAATCCCCTGATGGAGACGGCCCTCTCGGTATTCAACCAGGCGCTCAAATATCTCGAGCTGGAACGTACCGTCAATTTCGGGCGCTCGATTGTCAAGTACTATGATCTTCAGAAGGATGACCTTCTGATTATCTTCCATAACATCGGCATCAATCCGGCGACGATCGATGCGGCTGATGAGGCAAAACTGCGCGGAGCAAAAATCATTGCGGTTGCCAGCTCGTACTGGCAAAATGAAATGCCCCCCGACCACTTCATCCGCCATCCCTCCGGCAAAAATCTGTTTGATTATGCAGATGTCTGCATTGATGACTACAATCCGGTAGGTGATGCAATTGTCGAGGTGCCTGGCATGACCACGCCCATCGGGCCAGTTTCGAATCTGGTCGATTTCGCCATTGCGCATCTGCTCGAGATCGAATGCTGCCGCATCTGTATCGAGCGAGGCATTGTTCCGCCGGTATGGAACAGCGCCAATGCACCCGGCGGCGATGAGAAGAATGCTGCTTATCTCAAAAAATACAAACCCCTTATCAAGAGCCTGTAATGATCATCAAACAAATGAATTCAGCGCTGGATTTCCTGCGCGACAAGTACGGTGTCGGCCCCGGCTTGATTGCCAAGGGTCCGGAATACTTTCAACTGCTTCCCCCGGATGGCAAAAAAGTCGATCTGCTGCCGCACCGGGTGGAAAGGCGCTTCGTCGAATTGAAAAAAATCATCGACGGCAAGACGCTCGAAGGAATTTCCACCTTCCGTTTCGCCGCCTTCCGCCCGAATGGGGATTTGCGGAAAATGCTGGCGGGCGAGCTGGACTTGGTCGCGTTTCTGTCAGGCAGCGAAGTCTCCGGGCTCTTTGCGGCTGGCGATGGAAAGCGGGTTTGCAATGTGATTTTCCGCCTGGCGAACGGGATGTCCGGTTGCATCGAGTGTAGCTGCGGACTCCCCGCTGGCACTCCTTTGCTTGACCGTCATGAAATCATTGCCCGTCGAGGTGTTGCTTCGGATCGCGTCGTCGATACGCAAGTCCCGCAACATTCGATTTATGTGTGGAATGAAGACGGCACTGCGACGTATACCGATGTGGACACCGAGCTGTTCGGATTGTCTGACGAAGCCATCTGGACGGTGCGTGCGGCTTTCGCAGTGCTCTCGAATCCGTCACTTGCCGCACGTTGGAACCAGGCTGCAGTTGTGTCACTGCGTCAGGCAGAGACCGCACTCGATAGTGCACTGTCAGGAACCCCGGTAACTTTTTGAGGAAGACAATGAAACCTGTAAAAATTGCAATGATGGGCATGACCCATGGGCATACCCGGAAATATTATCAAACACTGCTCGAGAACAAGAAACTTGACTGGGTTGCTTCCTGCGCGGAGGATGAAGAGGCGAAAAAGGTCTATGCCCTCTACAACACCGGAGTGCCCTGCTATCTTGATGCAGCCGCCATGCTTGCGGAACACCCTGATATCGAGGCGATCGTGCTGGCTTCGGCGAACAACCGGCATTTCGAGCAGATGAAGTTCTGCGCCGAACGCGGAATCCATATCCTCTCGATGAAAATTCCGACCTTCGACATGGTCGAATACGATGCGATGATCGAACTGGTCGAGAAAGCCGGTGTCGTTTGCCAGATCGAGCTGGAAATGCACTACAATCCGGTAGTTAAGCGGCTTCAGAAGCTGATTGCCGACGGAACTCTCGGCAAAATCCTGTCGGTGCAGGCGACCAATATCACGCTGTCACCGGTCTGGGCCTTCCCTTGGCAGGGCGTACCGGAGGCCAGCTATGGCAGCCGGGTGCCTTTGTCCTCCGGGGACTCCCGTTTCCGTGGCGGGGCATTGTGCGACCATCCGCACATCTTTGATCTGATCCGCTGGCTGACCGGGTCGGATTTTGCCAGTGTCTTCGCCCAGGTCGCCCCGAATTTGCGACCAGAGCTCGAGGTCGAGGACATGCTTCTGGCCGCCGGAAAGATGAAGGACGGCACGGCTTTTCTGTTAGATCCATCCTGGTCGCGCATGGAGGAACGGCTCAAGGTGCCAGCGCCTGGTTGGGAGGTTTTTCCGAAACGCATGGAAGTCAATGTCACGATAACCGGTGAAAAGGGGATGATCCAGTGTGACTGCTTTGGCCCGAATGTCTATCACAATGGCGCACCCAACGACCGATATACCGTGCAGTACACCTACTTTGATGAATGGGTTGGACTGATCGATGAATTCGTCGATTGCATCCGAAACCACAAGCAGCCGAAAATCAACCTGAAGTGGCATCGGCATACCATCGAGGCCATGAATGCCTGTTACGACAGCATCGCAAAGGGAAAAGCAATCACATTCTAACACAAGTCATGCAAGGAGTTTGGAGATTATGAGCAGCAAGGAAAAATTTGTCTCGTCACGAATCATTCCAGCCCCACGGCAGATTGAATGCGTATCCGGAGAAATGTTCAAGCTGACGGATGGCTGCCCCATCACCGTCATTTCCCCGATGGCGGAAGCGGAATTGTCAGCCGTTTTGTATGACACCTGCAATGCGTATTGGAAGATCAAGCCGGCGTTCTCCTTTCAGGCTGGCGGGGACGGGGGCGTCGAGGATGGATACCGGTTGCAGGTGAAGGCAGAAAATTGCGAGGTTGTCGCTTCCGACCTGAACGGCATCCGCAATGCGTTCAAGACCATGCGCCAGCTGGCCGAGTCCGAACGTGGCGTGCTCAAATCCACCTGCTGGCTGCTGCCGCCCGTTGTCATCGAGGACGAACCCGCCCTGGCTTTTCGCGGCATTCATCTGTGCTGGTTCCCAGAAACTCCGGTCTGGGAGATCGAGAAGAACATTCGCCTGGCGGCATATTACAAATTCAATTACGCCGTCATTGAATCCTGGGGCATGATCCGCCTCGAGTCGCATCCGGAATTCTGCTGGGACGAGTTCGCGGTTGATAAGGCGGAAATGGCACGCCTGGTCAAATTGGCGGCAAGCCTCGGGTTGACGTTGATTCCTCAGTTGAATTTATTCGGACATGCAACGTCTTCCCGTTGCGGTACCGGCAAACATATGCTATTGAACCGGCACCCTGAATACGCCCCGCTTTTTGAGCCGGATGGATGGACATGGTGCATCACCAATCCGTGCGCACGGCAGTATTTGACGGAATTGGCAATCGAATTGCATGACCTTTTCGACAAGCCGCCTTTTTTCCATATTGGCTGTGATGAAGCATACAATGCGGGGAGTTGCTCGATTTGCCGGGAAAATTATCCGGAGAAGCTGAAAGCGCACCTGTTGTATTTCCATTCCCTGTTTGCGGAGCGTAGGACACGTGTCATGATGTGGCATGACATGCTGCTGAACTGGGACGACCCCCGCTGGAATGGCTATACCGTTTGCGGACATTCCGAAAATGGCCTTGGCGAACTGTATAAAGAACTGCCGAAGGATGTGGTGATTTGTGACTGGCAGTATGGATATCCGGAAAAAGACGGCAAAGAGCCGGACTGGCCAACGTCGTATTTCTTCAAGCAGGCGGGCTTCGATGTGCTGGTCTGCCCATGGCTGGAAAGACGGGGCGTCAAAAGCCTCGGAGAACTCGCCAAACGGGAAAAACTTTTCGGAATGCTCGAGACGACTTGGAACTGGTATCGGGGTTCCCACCGCATGGATACGCTCTTCGTCGTGTCGGCTAATGCCGTATGGCATCCGAACTGGGCACCCGAAAACGATGTCGTTTACCGTGAATATCTTAATCGGCATTTAAGGGAGATTGACTGCGATATGGATGCGAAAAAATACATTCAATTCGGCAGCGTCCAGTATCAGATCAATCCTACGCCATATCAGGATTGACCCGAGAAGGCACACAAAAACTATTTTTTAACAACGAACCAAACGAAAAGATACCCCCTTGGCGCTCTTGGCGTCCTTGGCGGTTCCAATGAAGAGGAACTAACCGCCAAGGACGCCAAGGACGCCAAGGGGGCGTTTGTTGTTCAGCAGCGAGCTGTTGTTCAGTTTACATGACGCGTTCGACGGTGATGTCTTTGCTGATCTGTTCTTTGAGGATGCGCTCGATGCCCTGTTTGAGGGTCATCTGGGCATGAGGGCAGGTGCCACAGGCGCCTTTCAGTTTCAGGAACACGTTGTTGCCTTCAATTTTGACCAGTTCCAAGTCGCCGCCGTCGTTCTGCAGATTGACGCGCAGAGCTTCGAGAAGTTCTTTGATCTTTGCTTCCATGGTTTTTTCTCCTTTTGTCAGTTGCCGAAAACGGCGATTTGTTCACGGATTCGGGTTAGTTTCTCTTCGGATTCACAGATGTTGGCACGTTCTCTGTCGACGACTTCCTGAGGGGCTCGTTCGACAAAATTTGGGTTGGCCAACTTGCGTTTGACATTGTCAATATACTGCAGAGCCTCTTTCTCCTGTTTTCGCAGGCGGGCGACTTCGGCCTCGAGGTCGATCATGCCGGCCAGCGGAACGTATGCCGTGCCGATGTTGCTGACCGCTACGCCACAGGGGCCTTCCGGCTTTTCACCGACATGCAGTTCCCCGGCATTGAGCAGGGATTGCAAGGCCGCGTGATCACGTTGCAGAAATGCCTCCGCCTCGGGTGTCGCCGGTGTGATGATGACGTTGATCGGGCGGCTGGTGGAAATCTGGTAGTTGGCGCGGATGTTGCGAACAGCCCGGATCAGTTCGAATTTCGCTTCGCTGAGAGACACAATGTCGCCGCAGGCGCCCAGAGCTTCCAGCTGTTCCTCGTCGAGCGGCTTGGGCCAATCGGCCAGCATGATCGAGTCATCTTCGCTAACAAAGCCGATCTGGTGGTAGAGTTCGTCGCTGATAAAGGGCATGAACGGATGCAGCAGGCGCAGGAAAACCGACAGGCAGTAGTCGAAAACACGCAATGCCGCCGGGGTGCCGTCCGCTGACTTCTCGGCATTGAAGATGGATTTGCAGGACTCGAGATACCAGTCGCAGAATTCACTCCAGATGAAATCATAGAGATTTTTAACGGCGTCATTGAAGCCGAATTGTTCGAGGTTGTCGGTTACGATCTTGATCACTCGGTTCAGGCGGGCGATAATCCACTGATCGTCCGGACGCAGGTCTGCGGCGGTGAGTCCATCGAGGTTCTGCCAATCTGGCACTGCCTGTCCGCGATTCAGGCGGAAACGCACGACATTCCAGATCTTGTTGGCAAAATTGCGTCCGAGTTCGCATTTCTCGTTGCTGTAGCGGATATCCTGCCCGACTGGGGCGATGTAGGTTATGGTGAAGCGCAAGGCATCGGCGCCGTACTGATTGACCACATCGATCGGGTCCGGGGAATTATTCAGGCTTTTGGACATTTTGCGTCCCCGGTCATCGCGGATGATCGAGGTGAAGTAGACATCGCTGAAAGGGATGTCGCCCATGAACTCGAGACCGGCCATGATCATGCGGGCAACCCAGAAGAAAATGATGTCCGGACCGGTGACCAGGCTCTGCGTCGGATAGAAGCGCTTCAGCTCGGCAGTTTCCTCTGGCCAGCTGAACACTGAAAACGGCCACAGCCAGGAGCTGAACCAGGTATCGAGCACATCGGGGTCCTGCGTGAAAGCTGACGCCCCGCATTCGCATTTTTCCGGCGCATCGAGGGCGACATGGAGTTTGCCGCACTGGTTGCAGGTATAAGCCGGGATGCGGTGCCCCCACCAGAGCTGGCGGCTGATGCACCAGTCCTTGATATTTTCCATCCAGTGCCGGTAGGTCTTCACCCAGCGTTCCGGATGAAAGCGGATGCGCCCATCATTGACTGCCGCCAAAGCCGGTTCGGCCAGCGGTGCCATTTTCACGAACCACTGCTCGGACAGGCGGGGTTCGACCGGGACATTGCCGCGTTCGGAGTAGCCGACTTGGTGTACGTAGTCCTCGATTTTCTCGATCAGGCCGAGTGCCTCGAGCTTCTCCACGACCAGCTTGCGGGCGGCATAGCGGTCGAGGCCGTCAAAATCCGCTCCTGCATCGGCATTCATCGTGCCGTCGTCATTCATGACATTCGGCATATCCAGATTGTGTCGCAGGCCGACTTCGTAGTCGTTGGGGTCATGCGCGGGCGTGATCTTCACCGCTCCGGTACCGAAAGCGGGGTCCACATAGTCATCTGCGATTAGCGGCATTGTACGGCCTACCAGGGGCAACGTGAGGGTTTTGCCGAGTTTGTCCTTGTAGCGCGGGTCTTCCGGATGCACTGCAACCGCCGTGTCGCCCATCATCGTTTCTGGACGCGTGGTGGCCACTACCACATAGCCCGAACCGTCGCTGTAGGGATAGCGGAAATGCCACAGGTGCCCTTTCTCTTCTTTGTAGATGACTTCCTCATCCGACAGGGCGGTGCAGGATTTCGGGCACCAGTTGATCATCCGGCTTCCTTTATAAATCAGACCTTTGTTGTAAAGGCGGATAAAGACTTCCTGGACGGCGGCGCTGAGCCCCTCATCGAGGGTGAAGCGTTCCCGTTCCCAGTCACAGGCGGTGCCGATCGTGCGCAGCTGCTGGATGATGGTGCCGCCATATTTCTCTTTCCAGATCCACATGTGTTCGAGGAACTTTTCGCGTCCGAGGTCATGCCGGGTCAGATTCTGTTCCTTTTTCAGCTGTGCTTCCACTTTTGCCTGGGTGGCAATGCCGGCATGATCGGTGCCGGGAACCCAGCAGGTCTCCCGCCCACGCATTTTTTCAAAGCGGATTAGGATATCCTGCAATGTATTGTTCAGCACATGCCCCAGAGTCAGCATGCCGGTGACATTGGGTGGGGGGATGACGATCGTATACGGCTTCTTGCCGCTATTGACGTCGGCATGAAAATACCCGCGGCTCTCCCAGGTGGAATACCACTTCTTCTCCACTTCGGCAGGATTGTATGCCTTGGCCAGATTCTGCTCGCTCATGAATGCTCCTTCACACTGTCACAATATCAATCCGCTGCAAGGCAGCATGGCAAAAAACAGCGCCACCTTGCACGCAAAAGTAAAAAACAAAATGTAATGGTTTGTCAGCCGAAAAGCAAACATGTAATTTTTTTCGTTTTTTTTGTGCATTTCGTTGTTCAAAAAATCAAAAAATCAAAAAATCAAAAAATAAAAGCATGATTCCTCATGATTCTGCTTGAAAATTCATTTTTGCGGCACTATTTTTTCGCTGTGATTCAGACAGCTTCCAAGCCCTACCTAACCAAGGGGCAAACCACCCTTACCGCGCACGAGGAGGCAAGAGGGGGCAGGTTTAAAAAGTGGCGCGTCCGTCCCGGTTGCGCCACTTTTAAAACCGCATGCCATGCTATCCGTCGAAGCAACAACCCAAATATAAAAATTTTCGTGTCTTTTCGTGTGGTTCGTGGTTAAAAAATCCTTTTTGGATGGGGTCTACGTACTTTAGCAACACACAAGAAGAAGGGAATTCCAATGATTCAGGAAAAGCATGTGCCAAGTTTATTGCCGGAAGGCAAGCAGTGGAAAATGGTGTGGCATGATGAGTTTGATGGGGACACTCTGGATTCGAGCAAGTGGAGCTATCGTCTACATCTGCTGCAACAGCGCCATGAAACCTTTGCCGAAGAAGGCGCAGAACTCGATGGCAAGGGAAATTTGCTGCTGAAACTGATCAAGAAGAATGGCCATTTCTATTCTCCGCATTTGCAGACTGGCAGCAATTATCTGGACCGGCCGGGCAAGGGCTTCTGCTTTGAAAAGGGCAAGTTCAACTGGCCAATTGCGAAATTCGAGCAGCCGAAGTTTATGCATAAATTCGGCTATTACGAGTGTCGCTGCAAATTGCCGACACAGCCAGGATGGTGGGCGGCTTTCTGGCTGCAATCGCCGTGCATCGGGTCGACGCCGGATGCCGAAGTGTCTGGCGTTGAAGTCGATATTATGGAGAATTTCACGCGGGACGGGATTATCTCGCACTGTAATCATTGGGGCGGCTACTCTGAGGATCACCAGTGCTGTCATCCTGAACCGATCCAACTCCAAGCGACACCTGATGACTTTCATGTCTTCGGCTTGGAGTGGAACAAAGAAGAATATGTTTATTATGTTGATGGCAAGGAAACGTGGCGTGTTACTAAGCCATATCCAATCTCTCAGCGTGAGCAGTTCATTCTGATTTCAACAGAATGTATGGGCTACCGAAGTGGTGACCAGCCGTCGCCGCTTTTGAAAGAAGCCCAGTTGCCCGACTATTTTATCGTCGACTACGTCCGTGTTTTTGATGAAGTGAAATGAGAAAAGGAAAAAACGATGAGTTTCATGTTCAATCCGTATCCGTATGAAGACCTTAATCCGGTCAACCGTCCGAAACTGCCAGGGCAGGTTGCCAGTTTTCCAAAAGGTCGGTCGGATTAACCGGGGAAAAACCGGAAGTCCCATCTGAGAAACATCAAATTTTCCAGGGGACAATAATCTTTCCTCTGGCAGCATAAATTGGTGCGACGCGTTTCTGCATTTCGACTACACAGCGGACTTTTTCCGGATATGGCATTTCACGCCAGGCCTTTCGACTTTTGCGCTTGGCATAGTACTCATCTGGCAAAGGTGCCACAGGGGTGTTCATGCTTGTGTCCATTGATGCCATTTTTCCTTAATAAGTTCAGTAATCATTGACAAGCTGCCCTATAAAATATACCACATATTGCCTTTTGTTGCTTTTTCATCCAAATGATGAGGCAAAAAAGCATCCGAATGCTATTGATTTTTGGGGAAACGGGGACTACACTATAATTGCATAACCGATTACAGCATCCACTTGCGTTATAATAAGGTGCTTTTCTCTGGTCAGTGAGGAGTGTCGTCTGCTTAAAGAGGGTAAAAACGATGTATCAGATACGTGCGGCGCAGATTGATTTAAACCGGCAAAAAGAGACGATGGATTTCATTAAGTCCTATGTGGACTTTATCGCGGACAATGGTTACAATACGCTGGTGCTGTACATTGCCTGGCGGGTGAAGATCGAGTCGCACCCATGGCCGTCGGAGGAAGAAGCGTATACTGCCGAGGAAATTCGCGAGATGGTTGCCTATGCCAAAGGCAAGGGACTCGAGGTCATCCCGACCACCAACCTCACTTATGTCACGTCACTGCTCAAATACGATGGGATGAAAAAATACCTCGAGAATGGCACTAGGTTCTGGGGTTCTCCCAGGGGGAATTTCTGCTGCTCGATGCCGGAAGTCAGAGATTTTATCGAGACCTATCTGGCGGAACTGGCTTCACTGGTGCCTTCGGCGTATTTCCACATTGGCGGTGATGAAGCCTGGGATACTGGCTTTTGTGACCGCTGCAAGGGGGAGGATTTCTCGTTTGAAAAGGAGCAGCAACTCTATCTTGGATTTATTCTCGATGCCTGCGAAATTGTGCGGCACAAGCTTGGGCGCCGGGTCATCATGTGGGACGACATGTTCGAGTATTATCCGGAAGTTCTCAGCAAAATACCCCGGGATGTGATTATGGCCCACTGGCAGTATCAGCCGGACTGCTATCGTTCGGTGAGCCATTTCGGCAATCGCAGACGGGAACAGACGCTTGCCAAATATGACGCCATGGGGTTTGACTACCTGATTTCACCGGCAACCTATTCCACATCGAATGGACGCACTATTAGCGACTTCTGGGGGCATGGAAAGCGTTGCCTTGGCGGTATCATGACGATATGGAGAACCCATTTGAGGTATCTGTACCAGGACCTGCCGACAATCGCCGCCATCGGACGCTATTGGGAAAGTGGCGGCGAAAAGGACGAGGCGACTTGTTTCCGCGAGGCGCTTTCCGACATCCTTGATACTAGGGATGAAGTGTTGCTCGATGCGATGCGGACTTGGACTGAAAAGACCTATTCTAAATTCAGTTCGCTTTTGTCGCAAGGATATCTGCTTAATTTCAACTTCAACGGAATGCCTTATGCTGTCGAGGCCAACCGCCGTCTTCAGAAAGCGATCATCAAAAATGCCATTCAGAGGACAAAGACACTTCCGGGCAGACGGATACTCGAGGAAATTTCATTTTGTCTTGAAATCGAAAGCGCTGCTTTTGAACTGAAGGAAACCCTTCATGGCATGATCTACGGTGCCCGTTGCGATAATACAGAAGCACTGCTGATGTCGCACCTCGACAGAATCCGGCACTTGGGAGACTCCTATTCGTTGCAGTGGGAACGATTGCGTCCAGGCATCAAGCCAAACTGCATCCGTCAGGAGTTTGATCGACTTCTGCCACAACTGGAAGAGATAATCAAGCGGGTGGCAAAAGGCGATTTCATCAAGGTGCTTTTCTGTCTCCCGAATGGCTATGGCGCGGCGTGGACAAAAATATCAATCGCCACAGAGCAGGGGGAAGCACTCGTAGCTCAGGGCGTTTTCAAAGGAAGCCCGCTGGAAGCATCTTACTATGAGAGAATCTTTTTCCTCGAATCGGATGCGGCACCTAAGTCATTGCGGATTGAAGTGTCCGGCTATGGTGTCCAGGGCGTTTGTCATGCTTCCGCAGAAATCAACGGCAAATTGTATTTGCCGGAGAAAATTGTTGCGGCGGGGCAGGTGGACAATCCGGATTTTATCCTCGATGATGATTGCAAAACCTGCTGGTTAGGCGAACCCGACGCCGATAAGGCATGGCGCTACCGGGAAGTCGCCGAACAAATCAGCGCAGTTACAATCAAACTGACCGAGAAGTAAAACAACGCCACAACCTATTTTTTAACAACGAAAAGACACGAAAAGGGACGAAATTTTTATAGGGCTGCTGCTTCGACGGATGAGAATGCATTGCGGTTTGAAAAGTGACGCAACCGTTCCGGTTGTGATTATTCTGACTGTCGTGGGGTGCGGGGGATGTTCTTGTCCTGTCCACCACGTCTGATCCGCACTACGCACCCTTTTGGGATGTGATCTAATTACAAGGGATACGAAAAAAACGGTTTTCAGCTTAAAATTTAATATAATTTGGCAACCCGAAAATCAAATGACAGCCATGGGTATGCCTAAGTCCGATTAACATCAAAGAAGCAAACGCAAAATTGCAGCGAGCACCGTTAATATCCTTTCCAGTTAACTTGTTCTCCACCGGATCAGGATATAAGGTTTCCTAACTGCTCTTCTTTTTTACGGTTTCAGCAATTTGAAAAAAACGCCTTTGAAAGCACACAGCACCCTTTTGGGATGGGGGCTATGTACAACTCTAATATGTAAACAGCGCAACAACCAAAATTTCAGTTTTTTATTGTGAATACAGCGTTTGCCCATCCTCGCCAATGAATCTGGACTATACTTTCATCCTAATAGGTCACAAAACTATAATTAAAGCTACATTTTCTCTATTGATAATATTAATTTTGTGGGATAAATTATTATGGCTACAATGGCTCGACAACAAGTTTCACTGGCGCCTACGCGGACGCATCTCTTAACCGAATTGCCCACCCTGTCCAATGGTAGCACAGACAGCGGCAACACTTTGCCTTCAGTGATCCCATGTGTCTTTGACACACAACTGAAAATAATGGCATTGAACAAAAAGCACAAATGATCATGTCATCAACAAAAGATCAGTAGCGGAACAGAGCAAGCTATGGATAAATATTTTGCCTTTAACAAAATACGAGGTGCCTATCATGCCTCGACGATACTGCAGCGAAATGATGGTGACCTGCTGGTTGCTGCATTTTCCGGAAGTGAAGAAAGCAAGCCTGATGTCGGCATAGTGCTTGCCCATTTCTGCATTAAATACGGAAGAAGTTCCGAAGTGACATTCATTAAAACGGAAGAAACGCCACATTGGAATCCCGTGCTTTTCAGACTTTCCGAAGACAAAATCGCCCTCTATTTCAAGGTTGGAAGAACACCAGTCAGTTGGAAAACGTACGTTTCGGAGAGCTATGACGAAGGCGAAACTTGGGGCAAGCCTTATCTTCTGGTCGCAGATGACATAGGTGGACGTGGCGCAGTAAAAAATAAGCCGATCCGGCTTTCCAATGGTGACATCGTGGCGGGAGGATCCACGGAAATTGATATATGGAAAAGCTTCGTGGATATCAGCCATGACAATGGCTTGACTTGGGAAAAGCATGATATCCCCTACAAATTCGTGGAAGTCAATGACAAACTGGCAAAAAATGCTCTTGCCCTGATCCAACCTACTTTGTGGGAATCCCAGCCTGGGACTTTACATGCGTTGATGCGCAGCAACAACCATAAAATCTACCGTAGTGATTCAAGCGACTTCGGTAAGACATGGAATTTCCCGTATCCAATCGAAGTCAATAACAACAACAGCGGAATCGATCTGTTGAAACTCGAAGATGGAAGATTGTTGCTGGCACATAACAGCAACAACGAAAATTGGGGAGCCAGAAATCAACTGAATATCTCCATATCAACCGACAATGGGAAAACCTTCGAGCTGGTCAAAATTCTGGAAAAGGCCGATCTGTCCTACGAATATTCATATCCGGCGATCATCCAGTTGGATAAAAAACACTGCTGTGTTTCATATACCTACCGCCGAACGAATATCGCGCTGGCATTTTATGACATTTGAATAGCATGATTTATGACTTTAGCCATGTCAATAGAAGAAAACAGCAAAGAAGCGTTTCTCCTGCGTATCGATGAGGTATTAACGCAGGGGATAAAAAATGTTTTTTTCTCGTTCCCTCAACAAAACCTCCCGGCTAAACTTCTAGGGCCGCCGCGTTTCGATATTGTGCTATCCGGCCGGAAACATATGCGCTATGCCGGATCAAAGAAGATGCACGACATATATCTCGGTGCGGGAGATGTCCACTACACTCCATCTTTTGCTACAAAAACACCAGTCTGGGATGAATTTCACCGTATGATTTCGCTTGTTTTTGTCTCGGATTACATTCGCATCACATATATTGACTACAATGAAATAAGCGATTACTTTCAACATCATGGCGCAAAAATATATTACCATACATTCCACCCTCTGTCTTTACCCGGCTATTTGTGCCTGCAAGCACTGGACTCTTCTTTGCATGATGAAAGCGTTCCGCAGTTCCGAAGCGCTTTAGTCGAGACAATCTTAACATTGGTACGCGAAATTTTAAGCCTTGATTCAGAAAAAAAACTGTCTGCCAGTCAGTTAACATTCAGGGAGATTATGTTTTATCTGCACAGACATTATCCGGATCCGATCAACAGGGAAAGTGTGGCAGCCAATTTTGATGTCAGTCCATCATACATTTCCCGGCTCTTCAATAAATACTCATCTTGTTCATTCAGCAAACTATTGCAAAAAATGCGGCTGAATCATGCAGCGACGCTGCTGACCAACGAAAAATATACGGTCAGCGAAATTTCGGAGATGTGCGGTTATTCTTATCCGACTTTCTTCAACAACACATTTAAGCAATACTTTGGAATGTCACCGCAAAAATATCGCCTTGCGCAACATTCGATGCGAGAAGCGTAAATGTTCGTACTGCTATTCCCCGATTTCTTGTTTTATCCTTTTTTCTACATATCAATATCCGGAGTATCATCATGAGCATGAATTTGCCAGTTCCGTTGCGGGGGGTGATTCCTCCGTTGGTTACGCCTTTACAAGATATCGACACCCTTGATCAGATTGGGTTAGAGAAGCTGATCGAGCATGTTCTCGCTGGTGGAGTCAACGGGCTGTTTCTGCTGGGCACGACCGGTGAGGGCCCTGGCTTGTCGAAACGCTTGCAGCATGAACTGGTACACAGGAGCTGCCAGTTGATCAAGGGGCGTGTGCCGGTCCTAGTCGGCATCACCCATTCATCGTTTATAGAATCAATCGAACTGGCAGAGTATTCTGCTGATTGCGGAGCTGCTGCCGTTGTTCTTGCGCCACCGTATTATTTCCCGGCCGGGCAAGCGGAACTGCTTGAATATCTCGAACACCTTGCTCCAAGGCTGCCACTGCCACTGTATCTGTACAATATGCCAGCAATGACAAAGATTGATATCAGCGAAGATACGCTGCTGCGCGCAGCGGATATTCCCAATATAATCGGCTTCAAGGACAGCTCCGGCAATATGATCCGCTTCCATGAATATCTGCGGATAATGCAGCATCGTCCGGACTTTTCCCTGCTGATGGGACCTGAGGAGTTGCTTGCCGAATCGGTGTTGTTCGGCGGTCATGGCGGAGTTTCCGGCGGCGCCAACTTGCATCCGCGTCTTTTCGTGGATATTTACCAGGCTGCCTTGCGTCAAGACTTGCCGGAAGTATTGCGTTTGCAGCAGGAGTTGTATCGTTTGCGCCGTTTATATCAGTGCGGACGCTATGCGTCGACCTTTATCAAAGGCCTCAAATGTGCCCTGAATATACTGGGAATCTGCAATGACTGCATGACAGAACCATTTCGGCCATTCCGGCTGCCGGAACGCAAACAGGTACAGGCTTTTCTCGAAGATGCGGGGTTATTGCCGCAATCGTAATAATACATGCCAGGATCAGAGTGAATGATTAATTTGGCATGGAGTACGCTGGCGTGTGTTAGCTCATGCTGGAAAATATTTCCTATTTTTTCACGGGATTTATTTTTCCACTTTTGTCAAGCGTAAATATCCGTAGCTTTCCAAGTAGCGCAACGTATCAATCAAGGCGGCAAGGTCGCGGTCTCCCCAACGGTTGGAGCTGACCGCCTCGCACATCCTGACGGTCTCGAGCAGCGTCCGCTGTCCGTCGCAGAGTGCGTATTGAAGCGGTACCATGCGATAGCCGTCAAAGCGGCGCTTTTCCGGATAGGGAATCCGTGCCAGCGACCACGGCGTCCCCGGTTCGAGACGGGTGACGATGAGTTCTGCCGCCTCGCGTTCCGGCTCGGTTTCCGGGATGATTTCCGCGCCTAGCAGGCGGAATGGTGCGACCGCGTCTTTTGCCGCTTGTGCGTCGATGGTGCCGGGCACCCAGCGTTCCAGCGACGCCAATTCTGCTGCGGCGAAATCGCATTTGACTTTGCGGACAAACGGTGTGTCGCTATTGTTCTCGAGCGGTTTGACGGCCAGCGCGGTCAGATTCGGTAGCAAGGACTTGAAATCGTCGGCTTCCGCAGTCAGCAAAAATGCCGTGTATGCTGCAACTAGCTTGATGACCGTTCCGGCCATTTCCCAATCGACGTCGCTAAAGATCGGGGCATTGGTGTGATGGTGCCCGCCCACCTCGATATACATCCAGTTGGTTGGTACGCCAAGCATCGGGTCGCCTCCGATGGTATCGTCGGAGAGTGTGCCGGTTCCCGGACTCCAGCGCAGGTCTGGCATTACTTCGCGCAGCAGTTCCTCGAGCAGAAGATCGCCGAAAAACGGCATGCAGAGGGGGCTTAGCCGCCAATGCATGGGAAATCCCAATTCCCGGTACATGGGGGTGGCCAGCGTGTCCAGGTTGATGGCAGCCTTGAGCTGGTGGGGACGTTGCGCCAGGTATTCGGCAAAGCCATAATGCTCCATGGAAAACAACACACGCAGACTCTTGCGCAGCCGGATGCCAGATGCCTTCACCATGCGCCCAATCTCGATGCAGGCGGCGACGCCGGACGCATCGTCGGAGAGGAACGGTTCGTACATGTGGGCGAAAAGACCGAATTCCTCCTTGCTTTCACCGGGGAGCAGGGCGGTAACGGTGTAGACCTTCCCGTCGTAGTGGCGGGTGTTCATCACGCCGTGCAGGACGACCTTTTCGCTGCGGTCGAGACAGGCCTTCAAGGCCAGTGCCCGGCGTGAGCTGATCACAAAAATCGGCAGGCGTGGCTCTCCTTTCAAATAATACCAGCCCCAGGTGCCTTGCCCGTTCATCCAGCGCGTTGCATCTGGGTTGCAGTTGCCCTGCCGCAAATCAGTGGCGACAATGCCGAGCGCTCCGGCTTTGGCGAGCGGCTGGTTGATGCTGCCAACGGGTACCCCTTCGTAGAGCACCCATTTGCCACAGGCATTTTCCAGGTGTTCCGGATCATAGGCAACCAGCTCGCCCGTGCTTCCGCCGGGCGGTGTCGCGCCGCACCAAGTGGCGGCAGCCAGCATGGTTTCCACAGTGTCGGCAATGCGCCGTTCGTTTTCCGGCCATTCGGAGACGACATCAAGGTACGAGTGTGCGGTCAGGTCCCAAGCTTCGGGCATGATGGCATCGCATGCCGAGGTCACGCCATCGGCGGCCAGCTCGATGCGCTCGATGGCACTGAAGCCCGCCTCGATGAGTTGTTCCGCAAGCCAAGCGGTGGATCGGTTGAAGTCAGAGTGGCAGACGGAACCCTCCAGACGGTTGAACTCTTCCGTGTCCCGGCGGAATCTCTCCCCCGAATAATTCTGAGAAACGGAATCGAAAATTTTCCTGAGCATCTTTTTACCTGTTAGTTTTTCAAGTTTTGTACTTTAGCGTCCCAAAAAGGTGTAGGCTTAAAAAGTAGCGCGACCGTCCCGGTTGCAGTTTAAAGAGTGGTGGGACCGTCCCGGTTGCGATGTCCGGACTGTCGCGGGATGCGTAGTGCGTTGGGGGCATCTGTCTACATCGTCCACCCTGTCCCCTGTCCCCCAATACTCGTTACTTAAGATTTTTTAACCACGAAATACACGAAAAGGCACGAAAATTTTCTATGGGTTGCTGCTTTGACGAATGAGCCTGCAAGCGGAATTTCGGTCTGTTTTGTTGTTTTCTCTGATTGCTTGGCGTTCTTGGC
>JAPXLT010000019.1:0-30000 GCA_033809415.1 Lentisphaeria bacterium | reverse complement strand
ATACGTGAAAGCCCTTGCCTCCGGCCCTTTCCAAAGTGCAACATCGTCAAGATTGGCTTCTGAAAGAAAATGAAAACATTTCCTTTCAGAAGGCCAATCATGACTTTACCGGCGAGAAAAAAACTTTGAAGCTGGCCGTCGTCAGCCCTATGTTATGTGTTATCGCGTAACCCTTAACATGGAGGTTTACATGACGACGACCAGCTCAATCTACCATAATCAAAAAATCAGGGGTTTCAACCACGTCTCCACGAAATTCATAGGAGACACCAACTACACAAGAATCGAACGCAAGGAGCACAGCTGCCCGAACTGCCGCTCCCGCGATGTCAAGCCCTACCATGCCCGCGACCGCCAGATCCGCGGCCAAGGCATAGGCCCCAACAAGCTCATCCTCGAAGTTGCAGTCCATCGGATCTATTGCCGGAAGTGCGGGAGTCGCTCCTATGAAAATCTGGAATTCCTCCCCCACCCCAAGAGTCGCATTACCCGCTCCCTGGCCCGTACCATCCTTGAACTGCGAAGGGAAATGAGCCTGAGCGCCATCTCCAGGTACTACGGCCTGGACTGGGATACAGTCAAGAATTTGGAGAAAGACTGGCTGACCAGGAAATACCGTCGGATTCGCATGTCTGATGTCCGCATCATCGGCATCGACGAGATTCACGTCGGGCATGAATGGGTTGATGGCAAGAGGCGGCAAAAGTACATGACCGTGGTTCGGGACATGGAAAGCGGGGCGGTGCTGTTCACCGGCGACGGCAAGGGCAGCGAGGCATTGACTCCCTTCAATGCCCGGATCAACCGGTTCAGGGCCAACATCGAGGCGGTCTGCATGGACATGAGCAATGCCTACGCCAAGTGGGTGAGGGACAACCTTCTCAATGCGACGGTGGTCTATGACCACTTCCACGTCATTCAGCTGATGAACCAGAAGCTGGACCAGGTACGCAGGAAAGTCCAGGGCATGATGGAGGAGGAAGCTCACCAGCGGCTGAAGGGGAAGCGCTGGCTGCTCCTGCACAAGGCAGACAACCTCACGGATGACGAAAGGCTCGAGGTGGAGGAGCTCCGGCATGTCTCCCAGGACCTCCATGACGCCTGGACGATGAAGGAGTACCTGATCAAAATCTATCAATTGGCCGATGACGAGAACGAGGCGCGGCAGCTGCTGGCTACATGGGCAGGCGTTTGCCGGCGCATGGACATCCCCGAGCTGAATACGATGGGAAGGACCGTTGAAAGGCATTTGGATGGAATCTGCGCCTACTGGAAGTTTGACCGGTTGACCAACGCAGCCTCCGAGGGGTTCAACAACAAGATACGGCACCTGATTGCACAAGCCTACGGATATCGTGACTATGAGTACTTAAAACTGAAAGTTTATGAATTGCCGTCAATGGTGCTAACCAAGAGAATGCTGAGTTCCTGCTCAAAATGACCATGTTTTTTCGCAAAACCCGGAAGAGCCGAAAATCTTCCCAATCTTGAGTAGCAATCGAATCCAAGGTCTTTAGCAAATACTTGGAACCATTGTAAATAGGCATGAAAATATCGAGCTTCATCGTCTCGTTACCTTACGATAAAGATTTGATAGGGCTGGATGACGCTGAAGAAACAATTGTACCTCGTTCCTGACCACAAAGCATATCCAAGCCAAGATTTGACTGCGGTATTTAGCAATAGCATGCATATACCAAGGTGACCGCTTCCCAAATAACTCGCAGTGCCTGGACAACAAGTCCAAATAGTCCGACCACGCTTCATGACGTTCCTTGGATTCCAATTCTCGTAACTTCCTGTACAAATGAGGAAATGCCATCCGGTAGTTTTGGTAGCTTAAATATCCATCGCCGTCTCCATCACATTGCCCCGCGAGTGCAAACGTGGCTTCAATGTACCTGGAATAATCCCTAAAGCTTTTCATCGTATAGCGCGCATGGACAAAGGAGCTTTCTCGTTGGTAATAGTAGTACGGAGTGAATCCATGTGCGCACCCCAGGCTCATGCTCCCGAAGATAAATTGAAGCACATACAATGCGTCCTCACTAGTACAAATCGGTAAAAACTCAATTTTCCGGGCAATCGATGCCCTGAAACAGCATCGCCAAGCCGAAGCCGGAGCCAATGATAACCGTGACATTAAATTATCTCTAATAGTTTCCAATTCCAACGACGGCACCTCATCAAAGACAACCTCATTGTACCGTTGCCTTGTCAGATCATAGTCGAAAACGAGGACATCCAATTGAGCATTAGCCAACCACCCATGCAGCGCTACCAAACTCCCAGGATGAATGTAGTCGTCACCATCAATAAACCATATATACTCGCCTTGGGCATGTTCCAGCCCTAAGTTGCGTGCCGATGATACTCCCCCATTCTGCTTCCGAATCAAACGAAACCGTGGCTTGTCGACTATGTACCCCTCAATTACAGCCGCAGTCCCGTCAGTTGATCCATCATCAACGACGATGCACTCGAAATCCTGGCAACTCTGAGCATGAATCGAAGACAAACAATCTACGATATAACCTTCCAAATTATATGCTGGTATGATTAAACTAAAGAACATTGATCCCTACAGGAGATAATGACTGCCCGATATGCTTGACCCTTAAGCTCAGCATAACACAAAGAACAAACATCATTGGCGGACAATGTTTCCATTCAACCAATGGACATAATCGAAATCGTCGATATATCGCCTACGAATGAGCCGATTCTTGTTACGCAAAATTCTCCCATGAATATAGGTTGGCAGATTAGGATGGGTGAAAAACGATTCTTCCCAAAAGCAACTTTCATCGAGGATCCCAGGGTAAGTCACCAGCAATTTTCCACGAAGTGGCAATTGCGAAAAGCGCTTCAAGAGAATCGGGAGATCATCCTGATGTTTAATTACGTGAATGATGCCGAAAAGATTGTCAGGATTCAATCGAGCATAACGACGATTCCACCCCGCTTTCGCTTCCGCAAATGCCTTATAGTGTAGGAAGTGAAGTGTTATCTTCCCAAACTCGGGATGAACAAGCTCGCCAACAGGATAACCAGGCGATCCAATCCCAGCTACCTCCCGCAATTCTATCCCACGATATGCCTCAAGATGCTCGCACCAAGTAACATATTCTTCCAACTCCTGGAAAAACAAATTGACCGTTGCCGACCAGAACTGACACCCCAACTGATGAGTAATCACCCCACCAATGCAATCATTGGACAAAATCGAAAAATCACGATTGACAAGCCGTACCCTCCGTAGCATTATCCAAAACTTGGCAATCAATTTTATATACCAGGTTTTCAACATTATAACCAAGGCAAAAACCTCTATGTCGTTCAACATCGGGAGTCAACAGTATTACCACAAACCCATTCGCCTACCTTACGCAATCGCTCGTCGCAGCAAATACTTCTTAGCCATCAAGCGTATATGCGAGCCTGAAGATTTGCAATTGATTCATCCCAAACCCGTTGCCTTGCCAAAGCCAATTGCTCGACACAATTGACATACTGCCGCTCATCAAGTTCTAATGCCCGACCCAAAGCCTCTGCCAAACCGGAATCCTCGTAGGCAACACAAGCAGATTCATCAAGTCCATATCGTTTGGCAAAAGCACGATGGATAACCGGAACAATTTTGAAGCCAAAGATCAATTGCCGAGTACCACTGGTACATCCTTCAAGATAATACCGTTGCGTATCAGGCTCCAACAGGGGAAGGATGAAATCCGATTGCTCCAACCGATCATACATTTCCTCAAACGAAACCCGACCAAATGCACGCGCATAGCTCCGATTGGTAAGCAATTCCGGCGAACGAACCGTACCAATGATCCAAACCTCATCGGACAAATTTACGAATTCTTGCTTTCATCCCTTTCCAAAGCCATTCAATAAATCCAATTGTTTTTTCGAATTTACCCCGTGTTATCTTTAATCTGAGCCACATAAATCGGTCAAACGGAAATTTTCCCAGAATTGATTCCAATTTTATGATTTTCCTCTGAATGGTGACTTGGTCACCTTGTGGTAAATTATTCCAGGTGTTCCACAAAAGCCTGACAGGCCATTCAATTACTCCTCCGTTTTTTTGCCAGTATGTTTGGCAAAGTTTATATCCAGATTTCTCTGGGAAAACCTGCTGTAAAACGGAAAGAACATGAAATTCCACATCAAGAATATCACTAACTTTTTTCACTGTTGTTTGTGATTGGCATGCACTACCTTCGCGGATGCGGTAACCATAGAAACTTAATGGGAAAAAGATCCACCGGCATTTTTCTTGAAATGCTTCAGCTGCAAACCATAAATCTTCAAACATTGTAATCCCAACAGGGAAACGACAGTGCCCGTGGATGCCTGTAGCATAAATTTTCCCCCACGCATATCCATTTGCCTCCTGTGAATCTACCAGCAGATGTCGCAATCCATCGGTGTCATTGCAAATCACAGAAATAGCCTCATTAGGCATCGATGGAAATGTACACTCATGAGTAAATTGCATAATACTTTCGTCCATCAGTGCATCAGCCTTATACTTGGCCAATTGCTGGCGAGACCATTCCAATGCCCATGGACACAAAAGATCATCTCCATCCACAAACAAAAAATACTTGCCTCGGATATGTTCCATACCTGTGTTGCGGGCTGCCGACACACCGGCATTTGCTTGTGATAGCAAGATAAATCGCTTGTCGTTATCCACATAATTTGATATGATATCTTTTGTCTCGTCAGTGCTACCATCATCGACACAGATGCATTCCCAATCCGTGAAAGTTTGTGCCTGAATAGAGTTCAAACATTCACCAATATATGCAGCCACATTATAGGCTGGGATAATGATTGTAAAAAGTGGTGTTGACATCACTCAAAACTTTACGAGGATTCCCCTAGCGACTTCGTCAGCCACTGGAATGATTGTATTCTACGCATTGAGATTTTTTCATTGATCGACTGCCAATCCAGATTTCTCCTCAACACATCAGTCATTCCATCCAAGTTATCTCTGCTAATATGTCTGTCTTCTAAATTCAGCCACTCCAGAAGTTCTTGTTGACGCAGATTTTGATTGCCTGTTTTTCGCGGCTCTTGTTTCAGGCAAAGAAAAGGACATTGAAAAAGCAAAGCAAAGAGACATCCGTGAAAGGAATTGGTAATGACAAAAACGGCATCACGAAAACATTTAATGAAATCCTCAGGAGATAATAGCAATTGATATTTTTCAGGGATAAAGAGTTCAGCACCCTGAATTCCACAAATTCGCAGTTGCATATCCCACTTGCTGGCAAGTTTAGCCAACTGAGCCACAGGAAGTGCTTCCGTTGATTGGATATTAAGTAAATAGCAAAATAATGTTTTTTTTCGAAACACAGGCAGTTCGGAAACAAGCATTGAGTAATCATCCCTGGTCAGCAGCAAAACCGGATCCAGTGTTTGGGTAATATCCATGTCCGGCAATAATTTTTTGCATATTTCACAGCCAAGCTTTTCACGTAAAGAGATGTGCCTGAAAGATGACAATGCAGCACCGGCCTCAGACAACCACCTAGGATCGTCTCCACACAACTGCCAATCGGCACTGACTGCATAGGCGATTTTCTGCGCATCACTCTTTTGTATGGATGTTAAAAAAGCATCTGAATCACATTCAGTCCAGATCTGGTCACTACCGGCAAGGTATTTTTTGCAATTTGCTGCTTGCTTTTCAATGATAGGAGCAATGTTGTCAATATAAAACCGACGGAAACTTTTTTCACGGAAAAGAATGGACTGAACAAATCTAGCACCTTCAGGGGTGTAAGGCCTGATTCCAATTTGGTGAAGCAAATAGCAAAAACGTCGTTTCAAACGAAGGTACAGTCTCGTTCTCTCTTCCGTAAAACGACTTGTTGTATCCATGCGGAATGGGGCATATCCAAGCTGCTTCAGCACTTGACGCAAGGCGTAATGCTGCATCAATGACCCGTAATTTGATAGCAAGAAGTTACGGTTGATTGTAGCGATGCCGATGGGAGATGTAAAATGTGTCTCGTCCATCAGATATCCTTCCTGATTCCCAACATTCGAAACAGGCGGCGAAGAAGATATCTACGGGCTTTTTGTCTGAATCGGTATCGTTTTCCCGCTGGTGTATTACAATACTCATAAACCCCTGTAGATTTAACCGCCTTCAAAAATCCCTTTCGTTTATAGATTTGAAAGAAAAGTTCCCTATCAGTATTGCGCCAGGCTGGAGCTTGTAATTGGGAATTGCCAGCAACAGCCTCTGCCAGGGAACGCTCTTCCTGATAAATATTTGTTAAAATTGCTTCGAATAATTTCCTTCCTTGTGTTGTGTTAACTAATACCAATGACACAAAATCTGGAGCTTTTTTTTGTAATGTACTTCTATCCAATCCCCAGAAATCTCCCAGTGTAAGATCGCCAATGCGTTTTTCTTGAGCGCAACGGCAAGAATAACAGACCTCGCGATAAAAAAGTGACTGCATGAAGCCAAGCAAATACAGGTTGCTTCCCATTTCTTGCCTCGTTTGCGTATTATCCATCTTGGAAACCGTTAAGGCAAAGCCTCCCTGATCCCGAAATTGCACATTTAGAAATGACGTCGCGCCTGTGGCCTCCTCTAAATAATCTTGTAGAATCCCCACTGGGGGAACCCCATGACACACCAGGTCACATGTCGTCAATAACTCATGCCTGCCTCCAAGGAACGAAAGCAAACCCTCGATTTGACAGGGTGTCCCCAAGTAGAGGACTTCTTTTTCCTTGGCAAGCAAGTCTTTTACTTCAGAAAAGGTGAATTCTGTGTCACTTTGAACATATTTCGATCCTGCAAATTTTGCCAGTTCTTCCATACACTTGGCAGAGCCATGACGGACTTTATTACCCTCCCAAATTGCTCCAAAAACGACTCCGCCATGATTGATAATCTCTGAAGATAGTGCATGAGCTATGCCGCCTGAAGAAGATTGCAGGGGTTTCTTTGATGGATCGAGCCACGCAACATGACAACTTTCAGGTTTGCTTCCACTAAACGCTGACAGTTGCGGACAGACTTTTCGGCAAAGCCCGCATTGATGACACTTTTTGGAATCGATATGGGCAACAGGGCTACGATATGAATCTTCGACCATCTGGATGGCACCAACAGGACAAGCATTTTGACAGGCGCGACACCCAGTACATAAATTTGTGATTAACTCTCCAAACATTGATTTAATGATAAATACAAGAAAAGGATTTTTCCTGCGCACAAAAACATTGCCTTTTGGTCATTGCAACAGCAATCACGGAAAATTCTTATGGAATGGAATTGTCTTCTCAATTTTTTCTGCATGATTCTATGGCTTTTTGCAAATTGGCCAGAGAGACATTATAGACCTGCTTGCGCAGTTGAGCTAAAGAAGTCTGTTTCATACGATATTCATCAGGCGTCATTTGAAGAGCCTGATGCATTGCTTCAAAGAGTTTCTGATCTTCATGCAGTATAGCATTGTCATCTGTAAAATCATAACATTTGGCAAATTTTGAATGTATGACCGGAATAATATTGAACCCCAGAACAAGTTGCCTGGAACCGCTAGTGCAGCCAGTAAGATAGCGCTGGTGCAGTGGATTATGAGGATCCAGCAAAGGCAGAAAGAAATCTGCTTTATCCATGGCATCGTACATCTGTGCAAAGGTCAGGCGCCCCAACAAACGAACTTGCGCAGGTAATTCCTCTGCCAACGCAGAGTCTCTAACATTCCCTATGACCCATACTTCAAAATTTTTGTATTCAGCTAGTTTATGCAGAGCATCCAATAATTCTGTGAAATTACGATTTTGACTGTTGATAACTCTACCAACAGTTATAAAAATACGTTTTTGAGATGATAAGGTATGTGGAGTAAATTTTCCAAAATAGTGTGGGTTGAGCATAGGCATACTGTTGCCATCTGGAAGATCACGGGCTGTCAATGCAAAAAATCTACATTGCAAAGCCAAGGTTTCCGAATTGCAATCATTGTCATAATGCTCAATCACAAAAAGACCATGCCGGCTTTTGGGAAGGCTACCTAAAAGCTTCAAATAGGAACCGTAATAACGCCACTCATCCAAAGAAACACAATGTGAAGTAATTAATACAAAATCATAATTTGCCATTAACCGGCTACGAAGAATCCAGCGCATTCCAAAAAGAGTCAAACAAAATCGACGAACAGGGAATTGACAACGACAAAAGGGATCATCGGCATAAATATGATAACGGCAACAAACGATTATATGATAGCCAGCATCATGAACATACTTTGCAAAACCTGGCAAAATTTCTCCATGATATCGATGTGGCTCAAGAATCAAAACACTTTTCTCAGGAGGCTTGAAAAAGAAAAAAAGGACTAAATGCCAAGCACCGAGAGCACATTCACGCCAATTTCTTACAAGTGCACGAAACCATTGGCTATATCGATTGTTTAAAAGACGATTGAGGGTAACCATAAAGGATTAACACCAGTTAGGCAAGTTGAATCACTAAGCATTTTATGCAAATGATAACTAGGATGAGAATCAGGTTATGACAAAAAAGCGTACTTGAGCAAGTAGCGTCTTCGACAAAAATATGATGAGTTTCTAGAAAAAGGCTTCAGATCATTTCAGGTTACGCCAATCAAATCAGCATTAAGTTTATTCTCTGTTAAGCTTGCTTCAGAGCACACAGCGCGAATATTCAGACTATTGGGTCATAGACAACTTCCAGAAAAATACTTTTCCGACTACGATAAAAACAATTTTGTCTTTTGAAGGCTCATGCTGTAAATCAAATTTTCCAGAATAGTTCAGATTCAACATGGAAATAATACATCCTTGAAAACTTGCTTTAGTTAATGCAAGCGCATTGATTTATAGCAACTACAAAACTTGACTGTTTGGCAACTACTTATCTCAAAACTTACATAGCCATGGAAAATTCATGTTCAATCACGCCATAACCGGATTAACCCTCGGGGAGTTTTCCAAGAAAATCAAGGTGCCGCTACCAATATCGATACTCTTCAAGATAGGAACGAGACGAACCAATCAGAACATACTCAAAATCCTTAACCTTCTTCATCCGCAACACCTTACGCATACCCTAAATCGTAAGGCAAAAGCAAGTGGGACGATGCTCAAAGCGACAAAACGGATCGTCGGCTACATTGGCAAATCTCAATAAGACGACACACTGATATCCCAAAGCCTCAAAATATGCCACATATCCAGGTAAGCACTCACCGTGAAAGGCATTGGGTTCAGCAATCAGTGCGCACTTCAACGGAACACGTCAAAACAAAAAAAACGCACGAAGCCCCGACCGCCCACCAGAACCTCACGCCAATTGCGGAAAAAACCACGCAACCACAACATCGGACGGCAGTTATATAACCTATTGAAGAACACGGTTAACTAATCCAAAAAACTTAGCACCTTCGGACTTCCAACCGCATCTTGAGGTTACACAACGATTCGTCATACACCCGTTGTCGCATCACATCCAATGACTTACACAAATCCGCATATTCATCTGGTGGCATAGTTATGGCTAACTGCATCGCCGCTCCAAGATCGGCATCGTCCTCATAAACCACTGCGTTGGTACTGTCGAAACCATATACATCCGCGAAATCCTTCTGGATAACCATCGGCAGGCAAAAACCCAGCGACAACTGACGAGACCCGCTAGTACAACCGTGCAAATAATGTCGATGTGCCTCAACATTCGGACTCAATAACGGCAACAGAAAATCGGCACACTCTAACCGAGAATACATCTCAGAAAAAGACAGGCGACCTAATAGCCTCACGCAATCAGGAAGGTCACAAAGCAACTCACGCTCCTCAACTGTACCTATTATCCAAACTTCACAATCGCATTTTCTCGACAGTTCGCGCAAACTTCCCCATAAACTGTCGTAGCTTCTCGTCTTTCGCGAAATCCGACCAATTGAAACGAAAATGCGTTTGCCTGGATTCAATTCCTTCCGTTTCGATACCTCGCCAAAATAATGCGGATTCAACATCTGAACCTTGTGGTTTACTGTCTCGACAGCAGTCAAGGCAAATACTTGACTAAAATAGCGTTTGCAGTTCCCAATATCATTCAAGATTTTGGGATGTCGTTTCAAGCAAAGTTGGACATCGTGTTCCACAAAGCTCCCACCCAACCGTCCTTGCGGTACTTCAGGAAGCAAATAGACAAATCGCGCCCAATGGGAATATTCAGCCAAGTACATCAAGTCCGATGTCAACAATACATATTCATACTTCTGTAAGCATGAAGATGACAGCAACCGCTTCATCCCCCATAGCGTAAAGACAAATAGATTTGGCTTGCTGTCAAATCGACAAAATGGATTGTCCGCGTAGTTCGCATAGCGTACGACCACATCAACGGAATACCCTAAGTCAGTGAAATACTTGGCAAAACCAGGAAGGATTTCACCATGCCAAGGCTGTGGTTCAACCAAAAGCACAGTCTTTCGGGGAATCCTACGAATGGCATAAAGAAACTGGTGAACCGTGGCAAGAAGACATTCCCGCCAGTTACGAAACATCCAGTAAAGCCTCGTCAGCTTCGGCCTGTTCTTTATTTTTTCTTGCAACCAAGACACTAATGTATTGCTCCACGCTATGGCAACTTATTTCCCATGCAACGCTTAAGGATCTTGGGAATCATACCTACTGATGATTCTTACTTTTTTCATTGTCAAGGGTTGCATCAAAATGAGCAACTTCGCTAAGTTAATACCGGGTTG
The DNA here is from genome assembly GCA_033809415.1 of Lentisphaeria bacterium. Taxonomy (GTDB): domain Bacteria; phylum Verrucomicrobiota; class Lentisphaeria; order Oligosphaerales; family Oligosphaeraceae; genus JAQVUB01. The sequence continues at coordinate 19,219 of JAPXLT010000019.1, read as the reverse complement.
TATTTTTGCAACAATAAAAGTCATAACATGCTGCCTGTGATAAAGTTGCTTTACAGTGTTCGTTCCTGTTGTCAACCTCCTTGCGACATGTTGTTGCTATTTGTCAAACTGAGTCACCCCGAGGGTCATATTAGGCACAGGAGCAGGGTTTTCAAACTGAGCCGCCACCCGGGGCTTGACCGCGCAGCGGACCAAGGTGTTGTGGCTGACGCCAAGACCGAGCACTATGCAGCGCTGGCTGATGCCTTGCCGAAAGAGTTGCTGTATTCGTTCTATAACGTTCACCTGCTTGATGTTGGCCATGTATCGCGTCCTTTTCTGAAACTGGAAAATAAGGTAATATATGGCAAGTTCTTGTTTGCAGGTGGCTTAGTTTTTACGACCCGTGAAATGCAACTTAACCAAAATCTATAAAATTTATCGAACTTCAGGATTGTCCTTTCTATGCGAAAAAAGCAATCCAAATGTACATATTTTGAAAATCTTTAATAGAATTCCTATAATAAACAATGATAAACGGTACAAGAAAACATCTCGGATTCTATGTGCAATAGCAATATTGGTCTTACGATAGTGAAAATACAATGACAATATTGTTCCTAGAGGCTCATTACTAGTAAGCATAGGTACAGTAGCTAAAAGCGCGTCGTTATACCTGTTGTAGATAATGTTATAAATTATTTCTTGTAACTGATCTTTTGGATGCAACTTAGATAGGTACATTTTAAACCAGTCAGAAAATTGCAGTAATGAAAGGAGTTTCTTTTTAGCGAGTCCCTTCGGGACGGAGGTGATATTCAGCCCAGAGTTTCTGAAATACATCAAAATATCAGATGACCAGGCAACGCCACCGTGTTTCGCTAATGAAAACCAGGTGGCATCATCGCTGTACCAAGCTAGGGGAAAACTGATAAATCCGCCAATGTCTTTTAAGGCAACGGTTCTGCACATAAAATCTGGAGCCATTTGCGTTCGTCGAAAAATGGCTCGATTATGAACGAATTCAACACAACTTTCCCATTCCTGACAACTGCCGGAAATAGATACGACATTTTTTTCTGCGTTAATTGTTGCTACACGGCAATGCGCCAGGTCAACATTCGGATATTTCTCTAGAAGTTCAATCAGCTTTACAGCAAAGTCTTTATGATAAATATCATCGTCTGAGGCTAGCACAAAGTATTCGCCGCGAGCATAGGACAAACAAAGGTTCCAGTTGGACACCAGGTCTTTCTTTCCTAGGTTTTCAGCATTTCGATAATACCGGATACGAGCATCCGAATACGATTGAACGATTTCATCAAGATTCTCGGGCGAGGCATCATTGACTATCACCAGCTCAAAATCAGTATAACTTTGAGCTAGAATGCTGTCAATCGCTTCAAAAAGGAGCCTTATACGCCGGCAAGCCAAATGTGAGTTTGGGAGGTGTCATGTGTATATGAAAAAGTGTGATAATCAACGGAAAAATTTACGGTATATACTGGCGCAACTATGTAAAAAGTAATAACATGGCTTAAACCTGCAACTTTTTTGTAAATAATACTTTAATTGTTTTCTTAAAGTGATGTTATAAAGCTTTTTGTGATTCCATTTAAGGGTATGTAGTGTTTTTTCCAATTTTACGGAATTCGTCATAACTTCTTGATTTCTTGAAGAAACGTGATGTTGGCGGTAATAAAAAAGTATCTGATCTATTCTATGTATAAGCAGTCCGCGCTCTATAAACGAAAGCCAAAAGTCCCAGTCCTCATAACCATATCGCATCTTTTCATTATAGCCACCGACTCGTTTCCAATCGCTTTTTCGAAACATAGCAGAATTAAAGATTAAATTCTGTGTAGGCATTAGTTCTTTGGAAAACTCTGGTAATTCCCAAAAGCCTGATATTGCACCGAAATATTCAGCCTGGCAGTACACAATCCCTACTTCTGGATGATCGTCAAGGTATTGGCTGGCTAATTGAAGATATTCTGATCCAATTTTATCGTCAGCGTCCAAAGGAAGAATGTATTTTCCTTTTGCCCGCCGAATTCCAAAATTTCGGGCATGGGATACGCCCTTGTTTCGGGTCTTAAAAATTTGGACTTTGGGATGTGTGTATTTTGACAAAAATTCATTTGTAAATTGATCCGTTGATCCGTCATTAACGACAATAATTTCATAGTTATCGATTGTCTGCGATAGAACAGAGTTGATTGCCTCCTGAATATAAATTCCATGATTATAACATGGAATGATAACACTTACCTTAACATCCATAACATCAAAAAACTGTATTGATCCCTTTTTGCAAATGGCACCAATATACACAATTATGCTGTAAACAACCCTATTTTATTAATTCACCATCTAATTATAAGATAATTCAGGAACATATCAATAGCATTTACCTAGAGCGTATGATAAAAACCTCTTTGATTCCAGAATCCAATCCTCGAGATTTCTGGAGTATGACGGTGTATCTAGTGAAACATGTTCCAAGTCCAATTTAATATTATATGAAAGACATTCTGTCATAGCAAGTTTTGAACAGAAGTTTTCCATACGGCATGACATGTTTTTTCTGTCCTCTGCGGAATTAATAAAAATTCTGACCGGTTTTTGGTAGATTACAGAAAACATCAGCGCGTGAAAGGAATCAGAGATCACTGCTGAAGCACCCGACAAATGGTTTAAAAATTCTTTTGGACCAGCTGAACGGAACAATTTGATATAAGGGGCGTTAGCAAATTCTTTACGCCAATATGCCCTGAAATCAGGATCATCCCAAATGTTGAAACTGAAATTTTCCTGCAAAAACAGGTGAACTTTCTTTTTTTTGCGAGAGGCAACTTGGCGCAAAGTTGGGATAATATCAGGGAAATTTCCCAACCAGTAGCAAAAAATGTAGTCGCCTGATGCTGGTTTAATGGACAAATCCTTGTTCCATTCATCCCGAGTCAAAAGCAAAGTCGGATCAACCACCCATTCAGCATGACACCCAGTTAACTCATGGATCATATCAACGCCGCTCTTTTCCCTACAGGATAATGCTGAAAACTTTTTGAGTGCAACAGAGTATTCGCTCTGCAAGTCAGCGGGAATTTCCTTCACGCCGAAGCTCGGTGCGTAGGCTGTCTTCTTGATTTGAGGTTGGATATCATTCAGTAGAAAAGGGTTGTTGTGTCCGTGCCAGGTATTCCACACCTGATCGCTGCCGACGATGATTGCATCATACCCATCGATTGCTTTAAGTTCTTCCGCATTGCGATAGACCCTTTTAGACATCCGTATATATCGCTTGATAAACTGCATCGTCCGCCATCTACGTAAAATTTCAGCAAAGACAAATCCTTTACGATATTCGTTCCGTACCGCATTGATAGCACGACGGAGCAATGGCACCGAATCATCAAACCAGTAGTGTCCTTTTAGATGTGCATTGTTCTCTGACAGCCAATAAGTAATTACTTCAGCATCATAACCTTGATTTCTAAGATAACGTTGCAAGGCATAAGACTGCAAGACACCGCCGTAATTCAACTGTTGATTCAGGGTTAGAATTCCAATTTTTTTCATTTTATCTTCTGCATTCAAATTAATAGACCTTTGAACAAACCTAAAAGCCTTCTTTTAAATAGATAAAGTTGATCATGAAGTGTCGGTTTACATGCTTGTTCAAGTGCGTTCTCCAAAGACAAGCCTTTTCGGAATTGCTTGAAAAAACGCTTTCGAATAGGCGATTTCGGCATGCTGAATTGTATCGCAGAATTACTGGGAACAATTCGATTAAGCTCCACTAACTTTAAATGACAATGACTTGAGATGGCTTCCAGCAACTCTTTACCCTTTTGCGTATGAACAATAATCTCCGACGTCCCCAAATCATCGTGTAGTTCTGGATATAACTCCCAAACGAGCCAGAAATCTCCTAAGGTCAAATCCGCCTTGCTTGTCATTAACTTAAATTGACATTCGTAACAAGAATTACGCAAGTCAACATTCTCCAAAAACAAGCGCCAGTATGTATCAGGATTGTTCGTTGTATGTGAATACTCGTCCCCATTGTCGAACAAATATCGGAGAGTATAATTTTTCCAACCTGTCTTTTTATTTCGAAAATGAATCTCGCGAAGCTTGGAGTCATATTTACTTCTGATTTCATCAAGGTTCCGTTTCCAGACAGCAGGCGAAGGTACTCCGTGACATACCAAATCTACACAATACAGATTGACTAGTTGATTCTCTTCAAGAGGCTTTGTTGACAAAAAAGATCTTACTCCTGCCACCTGACATGGCGTTCCCGCAAACAATACCTTCTGATTCAAACTCAAATATTCTGCCAATCCCTCATATATTCCGGTTGCATCGCTTTGGACGTACTTTGACTCACGAAGACGTGGTAATTCTTCAAGTGATGTGATCATAATATGCTTGGCAATAAAGTCTTCATCCCAAGCGCAGCCACAAACAACGCCATTCTGTTTAAGGGTATATCGGGCAAGCAAGCTAAAAATGCCACCAGAAGAACTGGCAAGTCGTTCATGGCGATCAAGAGAAAAGCCACCGAAACATTCAAGTGGTTCATGGGTTGCATGTACTTTCGTTACAGGACAGGATTTTTTACACAATCCACAATCAATGCAGTTAGCCTTATCAAGTTCTGGAGCCAAGAACCCCTCGGCATCTTCCTCCATACGAATGGCATTCTTGGGACAAATCGCGTAACATACCCCGCAACCAGTGCATTTTTCCTTACTGGCTAACATATTCGACCCTGCTTCCCAATGTCCCGAAATTTACATTTCCGTGTAGGCGCTTTGTATATTCTGTGTTGAGCAAAGAAAAGTCCTCCTCTTTTTCAAAGAAACAAGAGTTTTCCACACAATCAATAACTTCAACCAATTTGAAGTTTGAACGATAAAGAATAAGCCGAATATTGTATCTTCCAGAAAATAAAATAGAAGCAGGAAGAGATAAGTCTATTTTCACCTTACCTGCCCTTGCAAAATCCATACTATTTGATGTACAAATACCTACAGGTTGCGCCTTGTCGTCAATAATCGTCGCACGCAAAAAGACCTCATCAATCGTTTTTTGTACTGAACAGGTCAAGCTCAATCGAATCTCATCTGCCTGTGCTGGAACAATTGCATCTTGATGCACAAAATTAACCCCTTCAATAAAAATTGATCCTGAACAATGGGAATCTCGTTTGAATTTTGAAACATCCAAATGTTGCTGCATTGCACTGGCGTCATTTGCCAAGTATAAATCAATAGCTTGATCAACATCACCGTCGAACACGATTTTCCCTTGATTTAGCACGATGCATCGGGTGCAAAGTTGCTTGATTGTCCCCATATTATGTGAGACATAGAGCACGGTTTTGCCGTCTTGGCTTGATACATCGCTCATTTTCCCCAGGCTTTTTTGTTGGAATTTCATATCTCCTACGGCGAGAACTTCGTCCATGATGAGGATTTCGTTATCGAGATGTGCGGCGACTGCGAAAGCCAGTTTCACGTACATTCCGGATGAATAGCGCTTTACTGGCGTGTCGATGAACTGTTCCATTTCGGCGAAAGCGATGATATCGTCCAGCTTTGATTCAATTTCCTTTTTGGTCATGCCGAGGATAGCGCCGTTCATAAAGATATTTTCTCGTCCGGTCAATTCGCCATGGAATCCGGTGCCGACTTCGAGCATGCTGGAGATGCGCCCGTTGTAGGCGATAGTCCCTGAGGTCGGTGCGGTCACTCGTGACAGGAGTTTCAACAGAGTGGATTTGCCTGCACCATTATGTCCAATAATGCCGACTTGTTCGCCTTTATGGACGGTCAGCGAGACGTTATCCAGCGCCAAAAACTTTTCGTTATGAGAGCGTTGAGTCTGGCCAATAGGCAAGTAGGGGTCTTCTTTTCCGCGCAGTTTAGCTAGCCAGCGGTTGACATCTTCGCGCAGGGTCGCGCCTCCAATGGCACCAAGGCGATATTCTTTGCAAACTCGGTCGATCTTTATGGCAATATCATTCATTAAGGATGTTCAATTCTGTATGAGGTTTCAAAAAACAATCTGAAGGCAGGGATAACGGACAATCTTCTTTACACCGTATCCATGAATGTTTTTTCGACTTTGCTGAAGAGGACGACGCCGATTCCCAGCATCAGCAGGGTCACGGCCCAGCTGATGCCGCAGTCGGTCCAGTTGAATGTCCCGGTCGAAAAGAACATATCGCGGAAACCCTCGATAATTGCCACCATCGGATTCAGCCGATACAGAGTCTGCCACTTTTCCGGCACCATCGCCGCCGGATAGACTACCGGGGTCGCATACATCCATAATTGTGTTCCGAAGGACACTAGCATAGCTAAGTCGCGGTATTTGGTAGTCAGCGACGAGACAATGATGCCGCAGCCGAGTCCAAGCATGGCCATTTGCAGCAGAAAGAATGGCAGCAGCCAGATCAAAGGGGTTAGGTAGACTGTTTTATTCAGGAACGAATAAAACGCCAGGAATCCCAGGAAGAATAGGAACTGGATAGCGAATGAAATCAGCTGCGATATCACCGTTGAGATCGGCATGGTCAAGCGGGGGAAATAAACCTTGCCGAAAATCGCGGCATTCTGAGTGAAGGTCGAGCCAGTTGCGGTCAGGCATCCGGCAAAATATCCCCAGGCGATATTGCCGCACATGTAGAACAGAAATGGCGGCACGCCATCGGTGGGCAGTTTGGCCAAGCGTCCGAAAACAATGGTGAATACTACAGTAGTCAGCAGAGGCTGAACGATTGCCCAGGCCGGTCCGAGGATCGTCTGCTTATAATAGGCAATGAAATTGCGCCTGACAAACAGAAGCGCCAAATCGCGGTAGCGCCACAGCTCGCGAAGATTAATGTCAAACCAGCCACTGCGGGCGGTGATTACAGTTTCAAATGAGGAATTGTCGTCCATAGCAGGGTGCAGGGCAATATTCGTTATTTAAGATTTTTTGTCCACGGAAAGCACGGAAAGCGCGGAAATTTTCTATAGGGTTGTTACTTTGACGGATGAGCTGCAAGCGGAATTTCGGTCTGGTTTGTTGTTTCTTTCGATTGCTTGGCTTTACGGAGTTGAGTCGTTTTTGTGGCTGCGTATGAAGGATAGAACTTCATCAACCGATTTTCTTGTTGACCTTGCAACGTCGAACATTTCAGGTGCATTACCACAAGCTATTATTACTACAATATTTTCATTGTCAGGTATTTCAATCAACCTTCTAATAGCCTTGTCTTTTCCATGAGAGACTGACCAATGGAGAATACAATGCGCAATCTTGTAGTAATGAAGTGCATAGCAAAGATTCATAATAAAGATACCAGCATTTGTATATGCATCATTACGTTCTTCAGCCCACCGCAAATCCAGCAGATCAGTTGTAACTACTAGAATTTTGTCGGCATCGCTCCCAAATCCCCTGTTGCCCCCTTGAAGCGCAAACACCCTGTCGCGCAGACCATGATCACACACACAATGCACTCGGGTATGCTGGCGATTGCATGCACTCGGTGCGGTCATTGCCAGGCCGACGCATTCTTTGATGGTTTCCTCTTTAATAGAGCCTGTAAAATGACGCACAGTATGGCGCGATTCGGCAAATTGCGGAAATGGCAATTCATTACTTGCGTAAAACTGTTCTCTAGTAAAATGATATTGCGGAACAAGAGGAATATCTTTATGCTGGTCAACAAAGTTATATAACTGTTCCTTGAAATCAATGTCTTCCTTAAAGTCATATTCCGCTTTTTGATGCAGTTCGGCATAATTTCTAATTACACCAATGGCAGTATTAACTTGCTGCTCCTTCGTGCCGAAAAAAGTTTCAAATTGATTAATATTGCAAATAAGTTCGCGAATAACATTTTTCCCGAAACCTAATTGCCTGTTAGGCATCGTCAATCCCTTTTCAACCACGTGATAGCCCATCACAATTCGTGCCAATGCCGCTTCTTTGCAATTGAGATTATTAGCACCAAAATGACGACAAAAACGCATGCAATCCAACAAAAACATGTACAAAATTTTCATTTTGCCCCATGTGCGAAGATAAGCTCGCCAAATCGGCCTTAATATTTTTTTTTCAATGCTACTCATTATTATGTAGCCAGGAAAACTTCAAAACATCAAAAATACGCGACTGTCAGATTAAACGCGCAAATTTTTGTAGGGTTGTTGGAGCCTGCAAGCGGAATTTCGGTCTGTTTTGTTGTTTTCTCCGATTGTTTGGCGGTTGGTTCCTCTTCATTGAACCGCCAAGACGCCAAGGACGCCAAGGTCGGCTTTATGGAGTCGAGTCGTCTGTATGGCTACTGTAAGTACTGATTTTCAGTACATACCATACATTGATTTATTAAAAGAATGCGGCGATTGTATTGACGACTCTTTCGGTGTCTTCGGGTGTCAATTCGAAGTAGCATGGCAGTCGCAGGAGTCTTTCTGCGACATTGTCGGTTACTGGCAGGTTGAATCGTTGTTGGGTCAATTTTATTCCCATCGGCGAGGTGTGGAGGGGAATATAATGAAATACCGCAGTGATTTGTTGTTCTTTGAGGTGGCGGATCAACCTGGTGCGTGTATCGAGGTCCGGCAGCAGGATGTAATACATGTGGGCATTATGGCCGCCGGTTTCAGGGGTGTTGACTGGCCGGCGCAGGAACCCCTGCTGCTCGAGTGGTTCGAGCAGGGCGTGGTAATGCTTCCAGGTGGACATGCGTTTTTCAGTGATTTTGCTGGATTCTTCGAGCTGGGCATAGAGGAAAGCAGCGACGATTTCACTGGGCAAATAGCTTGAGCCGATGTCGACCCAGGTATATTTATCAACCATGCCGCGGAAGAATTGGCTGCGGTTGGTGCCTTTTTCGCGGATGATCTCGGCGCGTTCGCAGAAGCGTTCATCGTTGATCAGCAGTGCGCCGCCTTCGCCGCTGATGAAGTTCTTGGTTTCATGAAAACTGAAGCAGCCCAAGTGCCCAATCGTGCCCAGAAAACGGTCTTTGTACGTTGCGCAGACTCCCTGTGCGGCATCTTCGACGACGAGCAGATCATGGCGCTTGGCGATATCCATGATCGCATCCATATTGCAGCCGACACCGGCGTAGTGCACGGGTACGATGGCTTTTGTCTTCGGGGTGATGGCCGCCTCGATCAGGTTTTCATCGAGATTCAGGGTGTCGGGGCGGATATCGACAAAGACCGGGACGCCGCCACGCAGAACGAAAGCATTGACCGTCGAGACGAAAGTAAAGCTGGGCACAATGAATTCATCGCCGGGCTGGACGTCGCAGAGAATCGCGGCCATCTCGAGGGCAGCGGTGCAGGAGTGCGTCAGCAATGCCTTGCGGATCCCGAAATGCTCCTCCAGCCAACGGTTGCATTTTTTGGTGAAGTTGCCATCGCCGGCGAGGTGTCCCTGCTGCACGGCCTGGGCAATGTAATACAATTCTTTGCCGGCAATAAAAGGCTTGTTGAAAGGGATGTGTGTCATGGTGATGCTCTGAAGAAAAAACTAACTGTGACTTTGGTATTTGAATGGTTCCTAAACACTATTTGTCTTCTTTACGGGTAATTTCCCGTATCACATATTGGGGAGCCTTGTTTATGCATATATAGGATCGTCCAATGTATTCCCCGATCATTCCAAGCATAAGCATAATGGTGCCGCCAATGAAAAATATGACAGCCATCAAAGAACTGTAACCAGCCTGAATCTCAGGATTGATAATTTTTCTGATGACAACAAACAGCCCAAGCAAAAAACCAACAAAAGAACAGGCAACCCCCATGATCGTCGCAAAACGCAATGGTTGAACAGAAAAAGCGGTGAAACCATTCAGCCAAAGATGAAACAACTTTGTTAAGCTGTAACCGGATTTTCCTTGCGCACGTTCCCGATGATTAACAGAAACTGTTGAAATGTTTTTTGTTATGCGCAAAATCAAACCGAGCAGATAGGGATATGGATGGTCATACTTGACCATTTCATCAATAATAAATTTTCGAGCAGCAAAAAAACTGTTTGTTTGCAGCTCCATCGGCTTATCCATGAGCCATTTCATCATCAGTTGATTGATATAACTTCCGAATTTTCGGAAAACATTATGTTTCCTTTCCTGATATGCCCCGAAAACAACATCAGCCCCGTCATCAAGAGCGGCAACCAGTGTCAAGGTGGATTCCAGGGGGGCTTGCCCATCGTCATCAAGCGAAATTATATATTTGCCATTTGCATGGGCATAGCCAGCCAGTAATGCAGAATGTTGTCCAAAATTCCTTGCAAGCTCAATACCTGTCAACTTTGGATTGCCGGCACAGAGGCTTTGAATAACAGTAAAAACGTTGTCGGGAGAATGATCTGAGACCATGATAATCTCGTAATCATACTGATTGCTGGACTCCACTGTCTGAATGATCTCGTTTACAACCAGGGATATCGTCTTTTCCGAGTTGTAACAGGGAATAACAAAGGTGAGAACCTCTTTGGGAGAAACGGCTGTTTTTGCAATCGTATTCATCGGCAAGCCCGATCATTGGTTTGAAGCAAAAAACTCATTAATGACTTGGACACATTTTTGAGCTTTCTCGACAGTAAAATATTTATCATTGAAAAGGTTTACAATACCCGCAGCTAAATGGGAGGCAACTGGAAAATCTTGATGCAATGCGGAATTAATTTCATAATGCGCTGAAGCAAACAAGCCATTTGTGAAAATCACTTGAAGCAGTTCTTTCTGCTTGGAAACCCATAGGTTGTATCGCCAAGAATTAAATTCCTCGGGAAGCTTCGAAATGCGCGGGTCCAGTTGTTCACGATAGATTTCATTAAGTTGTTGCTTGTGTTGATTTGTCCCCGGCAAAGTTTCAGCAATTTTTTCTAAATAAGTGTTTTTTTCGAAATCATCCGAAGAATGCAGCCAGCGTTTTGTTTGGATATCTTCCTTTGCTATTGGCAGCTTGTCTTTCCTCCGTTTTTCCAGCCAGGCCTCGTCTTCTTTGCAATAGGGAAGAAAAACAATTTTTTCCCATGAAACTCTGTCAGAGACAAAACCAATTCCCCCATACCCCAGATCGACATGCTTTGCATAACCTGTACTGAAGATTGTCAAGTCTGCGATGGCAGCATGAAAGGATAAATGATTGAAGTTCGGCACACATAGGCAACGGTCATCAATGATAAATAACTTGCCTTTTGATGCGCGAATTTTATGTAACTTTTCTTCAGGGTAATAATCTGTCCCATAAGTATGGTTAAAAAGCAATCCCTGGCATGGAGTATGGCGTAGGATATTTTCAGCTTTTTCCAGGTCAATGCAGAGATGTGTTGGCTCGAGATCACAAAAAATTACAGGAATGCCTGCCTTAATAAAGCACCAATGTACGGTATGGCAGATATTAACCGGTAAAATAAAGGGGGCCGTTTTATTGCAATTGTATTCCAAAAAGGAATAGAGGATTGCCAATGCACGAGAAGCCAAGATCATTAGTCTATGCTTTTTAGGTTGTTTTTCTGCGAACCGGGATTCCCATATACAAGCGCATTGTTTTTTATATCTTTAACAATGACGCTGCCCATACCCACAAAATTGAACGCCCCCATCGTAATGTTTTCCCGTATAGAAGCATTCAAGCCTATAAAATTTCCTTCGCCAGTATGAATGTTTGCGCCAAGGATTGCTCCGGCGGCAATGAAATTGTTGTTGCCAATGCAAGTATCATGCTCGATAACTGCCCCCGCATTGATGATACAAGCACAACCAATTCTAACATTGCTTCCAATCATAACACCGGACATAACGACCGAACCGGGAGAAATTTTTGCAGAGGCCATAACCGTCGCATGGGGATGAACAAATGTAGCAAGGGCATTTTCGGAAAGCTCAAGCTGCTTAAATAATTCCACCCGCTCTTGCATTTTTTCAGGCTTGTACAAGGCAAAAATAATTTTATACCCAGCTTCGATAAAGCGTTGCCGCTCAGCAATTTTGCCAAGAACGGGAAAGTTATTGATGGAATTGCCTAATGCGGGATCATCGATCAGAAATCCGCAAAAACGCTGTTTTGCATGATGAATGACTTCTGCATCGCAGATCTGCTCCGCAATATTGATTGCAGTGCCTTTTCCCCCAATGATGATGATTTTTTCCAATGGATTTCTTCCCTTGAATCACTCAATGAAATGCGGTTGCACAGAAGCGGTCGTCGCCTTGATAGACAAAGAAGCCCGCCCGGTCTGCGCTGCGTGTGAGGGGTTTGAGCTGCTCTTCGTGGAATTCGGATTTGACGATTTCAGGATGCCGCGCCGGGTCTTGAATGACGTCTTTGACCCATTGGGTGTCCGGAGCATAGAACCAGACTCCGGAACATTTATTCAGGCTGCAAACCGGCGGCTGAAACTGGTTCAAGGCTACTTCGATGGTGCCGCGCAGGAAGTCGTAGCCGGTGGAGAGCTGCACTAGGTCAGAGCCGATGAAGTCGCCACCCATGCGTGCGCCGATTTCGGTGATGTAAACTTTGCCATCGGGGGTGATCATCAGCTCCGGATGTGAAGCACCATATTCGATGCCGAGAGCCTTGATGCCGAGTTTTACTTGTCGTATGGCTTCGTCAATCAGAGGCCGGGGCAGATTCGAGGGCTGATGATGACCCAGTTCGACATAGTGCGGGGGGCCGGTGGTGACTTTGTCGGTGACTGCAAGAACGTAATGTTTCCCGGCAAAGGAAATGCCCTCAATGCTGATTTCGCGGGCGTCTTCGATGAATTCTTCGAGAATGGCTGCTTTGCAGAAAGAACAGGCCAGGGCTTCGGGGACGGCTCGCTCCAATTCAGCCTGGTTGCCCAGTTTGCAGACGCCCATGCTGCCGGATCGGTCGCAGGGCTTGATAATCAGGGGAAAGCGCAAGTCGGATAAAACATGCAACGCATCCTGAATGGAACGGACCCGGGCAAAACGGGGGCAGTTTACGCCGGCGGCTGCGAGAACCTCGCGCATGGCGTACTTGTTGGTGCTGATATACGCGGAATGCTCGCTGTTGCCAATCAAACCGAGCTGATGCGCGATATAAGCAACGGTCGGCACAGCAATATCCGTGGCTATCGTAGTGACGCCGGAAATCTGCTCACGCCGGCAAACCTCGGCAATTTTTTCTTTTTCGAGAACGGAGATTGGATAGAATTGATCGGCATGTTCTTTGCAGACGGCACCTTCCTCCCAGGCAAAACAAAGGGTGCGCAACCCCAGTTCCTTCGCTTTTAATACGAGGGGAAGCTGCAGATAACTGGCACCGACGATGGCAAGGGTTGATGGCATAGGGTGCGGTTTTAAAAAGTGGCGCAACACCGTCCCACAAGGGCAATACTCGTTACTTAAGATTTTTTAACCACGAAATACACGAACAGACACGAAATTTTTATAGGGCGCATGTAGTACGAAAAAATGTTAAGTTAAGAGTATTGGGGACAAGGGAGCGGGGAAAATTTTTGCCTTTTTCGCTCTTGCGTTGCTAAAAAATTATAACGCCCTGAATTCTCGGATGGTCTTTCGGATGCCCTCGAGGAGGGAGATTTGTGGAGTCCATCCGAGTGATTTGGCGAGTGAGGAATCGAGCAATTTACGGAACATGCCGTCGGGTTTGCTTGCGTCCCATTTGATGTTGCCGTGGAAGTTGGCTTCCTGGGCGATGGTTTCGGCCAGTGCGCGAATGGTGATTTCGGTTCCGGCGCCGGTATTGACCAGTTCCGGCGGGAGCTCTGTTTGGCTGATGAAGTAGAATACGGCATTGGCGAGATCATCGACATGCATGAATTCACGCCGGGGGCTGCCGCTTCCCCACAGGGTGACTTCGGAAAAATGCTGATCGGCGGCAATGCAGAATTTCCGGATTAGCGCCGGGAAGACATGGCTGTGCTCGGGATGGTAATTGTCATTGGTGCCATAAAGGTTGCAGGGCATCAGGCTGAAAGCAGGAAAAGAATACTGGCGGCGGAGAAAGGCGCAGAGCTTCAGTCCGGCAATCTTGGCGAGGGCATAGCCTTCATTGGTGGGTTCGAGAGAACCGGTCAGCAGATAATCCTCGCGGATGGGCTGCGCAGCCTCGCGGGGATAAATGCAACTCGAACCGAGAAAACAGAGCCGCTTGACACCGGAACGATAAGCGGCCCAGATGACGTTGTTCTGAATCTCGAGGTTTTCAGTCAGGAATTCGGCAGGATACGTATTGTTGGCCAGAATGCCGCCAACGCGCGCTGCCGCCAGAATGACATAGTCGGGCTGTTCGGCTGCGAAAAAATCATCGACGGCACTTTTATTGCGCAGATCAAGCTGGGCATGGCTGCGCAAAAGGAGATTGCTGCAGCCGCCCGCCTGGAAACGTCGCACACAGGCACTGCCAACCATGCCACGATGACCGGCTATGAAAATTTTATCGGAGGAAAGCATCCTTTAACCAACGACATTAGTGAGGTTATTACAGGTTGGCCAGGTCGGCCTCGGTCATGATCTGGACGAGTTCGGTGAAAGTGGTTTTGGGTGCCCAGTTGAGCTGGCGTTTCGCTTTGGCGGGGTTGCCGAGAAGCTGTTCGACTTCGGCGGGGCGGAAATACTTGGGATCAATGCGCACAACGGTTTTTCCGGTGGTGGTATCGATGCCGGTCTCGTTTTGATCCTTCCCATGCCAGGCGATGGTACGCCCGACACAGGCAAAAGAAGCCTCGACGAATTCGCGGACAGAGTGCATTTCCCCGGTGGCTATGACGTAATCGTCTGGCTGCTCCTGTTGCAGTATTAGCCACATGGCCTCGACATATTCGGGAGCATAGCCCCAGTCGCGCATGGCATCAATATTGCCAAGATAAAGGCAATCCTGCAAGCCGCGATGAATGCGTGCGACCGCCATGGTGATTTTACGGGTGACAAAGGTTTCACCGCGGCGGGGGGATTCGTGATTGAAAAGGATGCCATTCGAGGCATGCAGAGCGTATGATTCGCGGTAGTTGCGGGTGATCCAGTAGGCATACAGCTTGGCGGCGGCGTATGGCGAACGCGGATAAAACGGGGTGCTCTCAGTCTGGGGGACCTCCTGGACTTTACCGAACATCTCGGAAGTGGAAGCTTGATAGAAGCGGGCGGGCAGTCCGCTGTCGCGTATTGCGTCAAGCAAACGCAAAACACCTATGCCATCGGCGTCGGCGGTATATTCGGGCACCTCGAAGGAAACCTTTACATGCGACTGGGCACCAAGGTTGTAAATCTCGGTCGGAGCAATTTTTTCAAGGAGCCGGTTGAGGTTGCTCGAGTCGGTTAAATCTCCATAATGGAGGAAGAAACGGACTTGCTCCTCATGGGGGTCCTGATAAAGATGGTCAATGCGCTTGGTGTTGAAAGTGCTGGCGCGACGTATGAGCCCGTGCACCTCATAGCCTTTCGATAATAATAGCTCGCTGAGATACGAACCGTCCTGACCGGTTATCCCGGTTATAAAAGCACATTTTCTAGACATTTTCACCTTTAGGTTTAAAAAGTGGCACAACCGTCCCGGTTGCGTAGCGCAGGGTGCAGTTTTCAAGCTTGGCAAGCGAGATTTTCGTAGTACCACTGTGTTGCGGCATCGAGTCCCTGGCGTGTGGTGAAGAGGGGTTGATATCCGAGCAGGCGCTGGATTTTATCGATCGAGGCCAGGGAATGAGGGACATCGCCGACGCGCACGGGGCCGTATTCTGGGGTGATGGAGGCGATGGCGGGGTCGAATCGGGTCAGATTGTCACGGAGGATGGCGAAGAGTTCATTGAGGTTGGTCTGTTCGCCGCAGGCGACATTATAGACTTGATTGAGAGCTTCGGGCCGGGTTGCGAGCATTGCGCGCTGATTGGCCTGAATGACGTTGTCGATATATGTGAAATCGCGGGAATAAGTGCCGTCTCCATTAATTACGGGGCGTTCATGCCGTAAAAGGCTGATGACAAACTTGGGAATGACGGCGGCGTAGGCTCCGAAAGGATTCTGGCGGCGCCCGAAAACATTGAAATAACGCAGGCCGATGCAGTCAATGCCGTAAAGGCGGTGGAAATTATCGGCATAGAGTTCATTGACATACTTGGTAATGGCATACGGCGACAAGGGACGCCCAATGCGCTCTTCGACTTTGGGTAGCTCGGCGCTGTCGCCGTAGGTCGAACTGCTGGCAGCATAGACAAAACGCTTGACGCGGGCTTCCTGCGCGGCAAAAAGCATGTTGACAAAACCGGAAATATTGACTTCGGTGGAAGTCATGGGGTCCTTGATCGAGCGAGGCACGGAACCCAGCGCGGCCTGATGCAACACAAAATCCTGTCCATCGACTGCCTTGCGGCAGATGGTCAGATCGCGGATGTCGCCCTCGATCAGGCAAAAATCGGGATTGCCGGCA
The DNA here is from genome assembly GCA_033809415.1 of Lentisphaeria bacterium. GTDB lineage: Bacteria > Verrucomicrobiota > Lentisphaeria > Oligosphaerales > Oligosphaeraceae > JAQVUB01. Next base: position 2,801 of record JAPXLT010000019.1, on the reverse strand, counting down.
AAGGGGGCGAGGTTTTCGCGCTTGCCGGTGGCGAAATTATCGAGGACGGTCACCTGGTGCCCGTCGGCTAACAGGGCTTCAACAAGATTCGAGCCGATAAAGCCGGCTCCGCCAGTTACGAGAATGCGATAGTTCATTTTTTTAACCACAAAAGAATATGGACGAGGGACAGGGACAAGAATGGACGAAAATGGACATCATGGACAGAAATGGACACATTTTTTATGGACAGAATGCAGAATGGACGCATACAGCAGGTAATGTTTTTTTGAGCCTGTCCATTCGTCCATTAAACGAAAGTCCATCGTGTCCATTCTTGTCCATGATGTCCATTTATGTCCTTGTCCCTGTCCATTTCAGATGATTTCGACGAGTTTGGTGGTGGTGATGTCGATTTCGGTGGCGACGGCCTGCTCCATGATTGCGAGGTTGACGATGAATTTCAGGGGTTTGCGGCGACTCTCGATAACGCCGTAGATGCCTTCCCAGGGGCCGGCGGCAATCATCACCTTGGTGCCGGGGACAAGATGCGGCAATATCTCGACTTTCTGGGTCTCGGAGGCGAGCTCGAAGTGCCGGATCAGGTTGAGTTCCTCGAGGAGCTGCTCCTGGGTGAAATTCTTGTCGCGGAAGATTCGGATGATCGAGCGTGTGCGCCAGGCGGATTCTTCTTCTTCCTGCGCCATGCAGGCAAAGAGATATCCTGTGAACATGGGGCGGCGAACTTCTTTGAGATATTGATAAGTGCGGTTATTACTGCGTACGGTCTTATAAGCGGCCTTCTTGAGCATCGGCAAATAACAGGGAATGTCGGTCTGCTCGAAATGCTTCAATAAACGGCGTTCGTGCAGGGGCTGCGTGTATATCGGCAACCAACGCCGACCAGGATGTATTTTCAAATGTGAGTTGCTGGCAATATCATCCATCGTTTTCCAAGGGTGATTCCTAAGTGAATTGCAAAACCCGGGCACGCTCCGCCATCCCTCGGGAAAAAATCCCAAGGGAGAAATATGCTTGAAAAAGCAGTTCCCAAGTGAAATACTAAATGTACCGCCTACAAAAAATTTTTCAAGCAACTACAGGGGGAACTAACGCCCAAAACCTGTTTTCTGTCCACGGAAAACACGGAAAACTCGGAAAATTTGCAGGGCATAATATATAACGGTTGGGCTTACACTCGGATTTGCGGTTTAACACAACTTTAACCCAAACTGTCCACTACGACGGACTTGTCGTTTGATGGACGAATGGACAGGCGCAAAAAAAAACGTCACCTGCTGCACGTGTCCATTGTCCATTCAGCAGTCCATTCTTGTCCATTCCGTCCATCGTGTCCATTCTTGTCCCTGTCTATTGTCCATGAAAATCTCAAAAAAGACGAATGCAAAAAAAACGCTCCTTCTGCAAGGGGATTCTTGCAGGAGGAGCGTGCAGGTTTTGATTTATCAGTCCTTCAGCATGGCATCGACGATATACCAGTTGAGTTCTTCGTAATCACGGTCTGCGGTGAGTTTTGCAATTTTTTCTTCATCCAGCGAGCGGGAGATCGCCAGCAGCCTGAGGAATATCTTGCGGCTGTAAGCGAGGTGCTTGAGATCGGCGCCTTCTTTCTGCGTGCGCATGACTTTGACATCCAGTCCGACCCATTCGCCATTGTTTCCGAAGCCGTGCTGATCGAGCACGCGCACCTGGTTGAGAGCGCGGCGCGGATCAACGGCGCCAAAAGTGAGGTCCTGGTCGAATTTCAGGCTGTTCTGGTCGTTCAGATGGACGCTCCATAGCTTTTTATGCGCCAGGGCAAAGCCCATTTCGTCGGACGGTGAAAGATTGGCCAGCAGGGCATGGGCGGTTTCGATCAGGCATCCCACGCGTTCGGGCGCATTGGTCATCAGCCCCATGGCAATGGCATGGCCAATCGTTGGAATGTAGGCGTGATCCATCGGCTCATTGGGCTTGGACTCGATCATGATCCGAATGTCCTTGTCATAATCAAGCATCGTCTGCAAAGCATCGGCAATGCGCTGCGTTGCCACAACCGGGTCCTTGGATTCCCGGATGTAGGTGCCTTCCCGCGCCAGCCATAGCACAATATTACGGGTGCCGAGTGCCTTTGCGATATCGATCGTGCGTTTGCTGCGCTCGATGGCATATTTGCGGCACTTGGCGCAATTGTTGGTGTAGCCTCCATCAATGGTGTGGGGGTCGAACCACATGCGGGGGGCGACAAATTCAGCGACGAGACCGTGTGAGTCGAGCGTTTTTTTCACTTGCTCGGCTTCTTTGATAATCTCGGTGGCGGACTTTTCGGAAAGATTGGGAACGGCATCGTCATCGTGGAACTGCACGCCGTCAAAACCCATTTGCTTGTAAAAGGCAAGCTTCTTGTTGAAGGGAATGCTGCGGCGCACTTCGGGACCAAAGGGGTCCGCGCCTTCGTGGATGTTCCAGGGACCAAATGAAAAACGGAAGGTACCTTGCATGATCATGTTCTCCTTTGTTTATGTTAGGGTGCAGGGTGCAGGTGGCAGGGTGCAGGTTTTTAACCACGAAATACACGAAAAGGCACGAAAATTTTTTATAGGGTTGTTGCTTTGACGGATGAGCCTGCTCTGGTGGAATTCTTGTGTGACAAGGTCGGCTTTACGCAATTGTGTCGGAGGCGATATGGAGCGCCGGCGGCTCGCCGGCATAAAAGCCGGCTTCCTTTTCCATCACCGAAAAATCAAAGGGTGCAGGGTGCAGGGTGCAGGGTGCAGGGTGCAGGGTGCAGGGTGCAGGGTGCAGGGTGCAGGGTGCAGGGG
>JAPXLT010000018.1:21547-31784 GCA_033809415.1 Lentisphaeria bacterium | reverse complement strand
GGCTCTGACGGATGAAATTACATGCAGATTGGCAGTCTAGTTGGTTGTTTTATCTGACAGATCGGCGGATTGGCATAACGTATTACGCCGTAGGCGTTTACCCATGCTTAACCCCAGGCCTGGGGTGGGAAATCCCCCAAAGACAGTGCCTTGTAAAGGCACCACAATCAGACGGAGAAGTGCTTATATGCCAATGACTTAAAGCTTGCTTTTCTGAAAAATCTTTCTGAAAAAACAAGAAGTTTGAAGAGTAGTACGAAATTTTTTATCTCGGCAGGGTTCACTCCTCGATCTCGCGCATTTGCAGGTCATCGAACCAGACGGTTCCGGTAGCGGAATAAATTGCCAAGCGGATCCAAGCCGTCTGTTTGGGATCCTGATTAGTCTCGGGGCCAGTCCGGAACAGGAAACCCTGCCGGGTCCAAGGCATGGAACCAGTATACCAGTTTGCCGGATACCAATTGTTGCGGACATCACCATAATTGACTACTGCACCGCCGCCCTTCTTATTGGGCACAATATTTTCGCAGCGTACCTGGAAAGTGACATGGTAAGTCCGGTTAGGTTTGAGCTGGGGCAGGTACTGGGTCACGCCGTGGGGTTTGCTGCCGTCAGACTGGATGCGCAGGGCTTGCCCGCCGACTCGGAAATACTGCCGGTCCAGGCTGATGATATCGCCTTTTGGGGGAACGGCTTCAATGTCGCCGCTGTGCCAGTCGCCAAATGAGGCGCCCTTCTGGGCAGCCCGGAAGTCGCCGTTGTTTAAGAGCGACAGTGACGCCGGCAGCTGAGGGGTCAGTACCATGGTACCGTAATACTCCAAATCATGGAAGCCCTTGACAAACGGACTCAGGCTGTACATTCGCACCTCCGGTTTTTCTGACAAAACCCGGAAGCGGCCGACATTGGCAGGAAAACCATCGGCCTTCAAATCCGGCAATGCGCTCAAGGGGATGGCCATCTCGACACTCCAGCTTTGCTCACTGCGGGCAACCTGAATCTTGGCGCCGGAATTCCAGCTGGGATCGTACTGGCTGCGGGTGTCCTGCCGGATCGCCTTGGCATCATAGACATAGCCCAGGGAATTGATTATCCAATGAAAGTAGTTGCTGCGATCGGCGCTGGGATTGAGGAACACCTCGAGCACCGAATCGGTCCAGATATTGCCATTGTCATGTTCCCGCATATTGGCCACCACCTGCTCCATCTTCGGCTCGGTGCAGACTGCGCCCAAGTACAGATACTGCTGGTCATAACGGAACATCAGGGTGGTCGCGACCTCGCCCTTTTCGCTCTCCAGGGGCAGCAGATAATGGGCCCGCGCCGGCTGCCAAGCCGCCTCATCCGGCTTCCCGTCCAACACGATTGCCTCTCCATCCGAAAGCGCCTGTACCTGGAACTGCAAGTCTTGTAGGGATGAGCACAGACGTTGATAGCGCTCGGCCCCGCGTTTGATCTGCCCCAGGAAATGGCGCCGGAAATAATCCACCCGCTTGGCCTCCTCCGGATGCCCGGCGCAAAGTTTTGCGGCAGCGTCGAACCATTGGTCAAACTGTTCGAATTCGGCCGGGGAGTAAATCTGCTCCCAAAGTTCATTGTCGGAGGGAGGGACTGCCTCAAAGCCCAGGCGGGTCTCCACGGTTCGCCCGGAAATTCGGGTCAGCCAGAGTTCCTCGATGCGGTCAAAGAATTTCCCCATTGGTACCGCAGCCGGCCCGAACATCTTGCGGTGATGCTCATCGACCAGAGCATCGGGGTCCAAGGTATTGTCCCAGGTGCTTTTGGCCATGCTGTAGTAATTGAGGTAACTGAAAATCCAATGGTCGCTCTCGGACTCCATAAAGGCGCCGGAGATGTTGCCGGCCTGGCGCACATAATACTTGCCGATTATGCGGGGGGTGGTGGGTGGAATATCGGGGAGTTCGAGGCCGCCGTACTTGTAGGTGGCATTCCAGAGCCAAGGCTTGCGGCCGGTAAAATCCGTCCAAATCTTGATACGCTGATCCCCCTCGGCACGAGCTGCCGGGATATTCTCTGCCCAGGGGCCGCGCACTGAGATCATAATCAGGACATTGTCCGGCAAGGAGACGGTCTGGGGCGGATTGGGGTAATGGCCGTAGCCCATGGCAGTGACGTAGCCGGGCACCCCGGCTTGGCGCAGACGCCCGGCGATATTCGCGACCAAGTCCCAGACCAGCTCCGACTCAGGATGTTTCTGGTAGAATTCTCGGCAGCGCGGGCAATAGCAGGTGCGAAAATGATCCTTAGGCATGATATTGAAAAATCCCGGCTGGATGGCGCTGGGGTCCCAACCGCGCAGGCCGCGGTTTTGCGCCGGCTCGCCGGACAGATGCGAGACTGCATCCCGGAACAGCTCATCTCTCAAGGATGGAGAAGTATAGCACAAGTTGCCATAATAAACCGAACCGGGCTGGGTATGGCGTTTGCCATGCTCATCCATGGCCAGGATGTCCGGATACTTATCCGCAAAACGCTCGACGATCTTCAGGCGCTCCATGCTGTGGCAGCAGGGCACATAGAACGACTCGGTGCGCAGATTCAGGTTCATGCGTCCCGACAGGCGATGGTGATATTCCTGTTCCGGAAACCAGGCTTGGTGGTTGATCGGGGCGGCACCGTATCTGCGTCTGGGAAAATCCGGGCGGTCGTAGATATCCATCTGCGGCAAGTTCAGCTGCTGGTGTTTGGGCACCACGGTGCCGATCTCGCCGGGGAAGTAGAAGCGTATGCCTAGGAATCGTTCCAGGAACTCGTAGACTCCGTTCAGGGTTCCGCGCTCGAAGAGCACCGACCAGCCGAAAGCCTCGGCGGGATTGCCCTTGTCATCATCCACACCGGCAATGTAAATACGCCGACCGACGCTTTTCAGGTAATAGCCGTCACGTGGCAAGACCGTACAATCGAGACCGGCCTGGCGACTCCACTGGTTGTCACCTAAAATGATGCTGACCTTGCTGTCGTTCGGGGCATTGACGACAGGCAGCTCCACCTGACAGGAGCGCCGAAAATACTCCTGTAGCTCAGCAGCGGCGAATTGCAGAACCCGGTTCGCCCCCGCAGGCAGGACAATCTCCAGCTGCGATTGCCCGTCCCGGAGCACAGGGATGGTTTTTTCTGCCGCAATTTGTATTCTGCGCAGGCTGGTCGGCAGTGCAATGATGCGGTCCTGCGGCAGAGCATAGACACAGAGGGAAAGCAGAAGAGCAGCCGGAAACACAATTTTAAGCATAATGTCAACCTAGTAATGGAGGTTCGTGATCGTACTGAAAATGCCGCAAGACTATACGTACCACCTGATGCGGGCGATATGACCGCAGTTCAGAGTCAGAAAGCCCTGCCTGGACAGACGATGTCTCTGTGGAAGAATTACCCTGAAAGCACTGTAAAAGACTCAGGGACGCGCGGAATAGGTATATTTTACGCCCGAGCCGTAGAGTTGCTTGTAGCTCATCGGCTCGACATGGAAATCGGTGAACAGCGCATTGAGGGTCTGGTTGGGATGGCGGAAATCGACTCGGTTTTTATATTCGCCCAGTGATGCTGCTGTATTGAAGATATAGCTGGTGGCGGCGAAGGTCAGCGCGGCTCCGTAGGGTTCGGCGATTATATCGGCGACATACATGTACTGCGAGGGCTTGCGAAAGTTGATGGGCTGCTGCATGGGGCCAATAGGCAGGTGCCAGCTGGTGTAGAGGTTGGTACCGTAGCTGAAGACATGGAAACGGCTGCCGTAATAGCTGTTACGCAGATCATCCGCAGGACAGGCCAGCGGGTTCCCCGGCGGAAAAGTCCAAGCCTTGTTGTAGACAAAAGGCTGATTCAGATACAGATGCATCGCCCAAGTGAAGGGAAAGGCGGTGCGTCCGTTAGGCCAGAGCAGACCTCCATTGTTGGCGCCGGGCAGAAAGCCCTCGAAGTCGTCCATATACAACCCCGAAGCCACTCCGATGCTCTTTTGGTTGTTGATGCAGGTGATGGCCTGAGCCTTGGCCCGGGCCTTCTGCAAGGCAGGAAGCAACATCGAAGCCAAGATCGCAATAATCGCAATCACAACCAGCAACTCAATCAAAGTAAAAGATTTCTTCATACTTGACCTCATACCTAAGAATATAGATCAAACCGACAGTGGCTACTATAATCGGCAAAGAATAAAAAAGCAAACAAAACTTTTATGGACGAGGGACAGGGACAAGAATGGACAAAATGGACGAGATGGACAAGAATAGACTGCTGAATGGACAATGGACAATGGACAGGAATGGACAAAATGGAATGGACAAGAACCGACTTGTCCGACTTGTCCGACTTGTCCGACCCGTCCGACCCGTCCGACCCGTCCGACTTGTCCGACTTGTCCGACTTGTCCGAAAAAACAACAAACCGCAGTTTTGATATATTTTTCGCAACAACGATATATTGATTTTGCTTTTAGATGCGGGATATTATATCGTAGCATGAAGGAGATTATTTAATGAAAAACTGTTTCTTTTTTGATGCCAACTGTCGATTGGGTGCTGGTGCAGCCGGTGAGGCGTCTCTGCCGGATGTTCCAACTTTGTTGTCTGAGATGGACTACTACGGGGTTGACCGGGCATTGATCCGGCATACCAACATCATCAAGGGGGCACTGGGCACCAACGAAAAGATTGCGGAATTCTTGCGCGATGATCCGCAGCAGCGCCTTTGCGGCGTCTGGTGCATCCTGCCCTCGCAATGCGATGAAATACCAGCTCCAGAGCAATTTTTTTCGCAGATGAAAGCGGCTCGTGTCGGTGCCATTACAATGTCACCTTTTGAACATCGCTACGTTCCCTGCCGCCTGACCCTCGGCAAAATCCTCGATGCGGCCGCTGAACGCAAAGTCCCGGTTCTGCTGGATGCCTTTGCCGGAAAATGGGCGGAACTGTATGCCTTCCTGAAAGAATTTCCGCACCTCACCTGCATTTACCTCGAGTCGATCGGCAAATGGGGTTCCGACCGGAATATCCGTCCCCTACTCGAGAATTATGATGGTTTTCATGTTGACACGGCGGGCTACTGGGTACCGGAGGGCATCCGCGATCTTGCTGAAAAATATGGTGCGGACCGCATCCTTTACGGCAGTGGTTTGCCACTCTACAATCACGGTAACGGCATGCTGCAATTGCGGCACAGCGGATTAAACGACGACGACTTTGCCTTGATCACCGGGAAAAACCTGGAAAGGTTGTTGAAAGGAGCTGAACTGTGAAAACTGCCATCTGGGAAAAGCCGGGTTCGATTGCAGAAGCATACTGGAAACATGGACATGCAGACTTTCCAGTCTATGACATGCATGGACACATGGGCTGCCATTACGCCATCTACTTTAAGCGTTGCGAACCCGCCGATGTAGTTGCCCACCTGAAACGGGCCGGCGTCCAACGCCTGGTCTTCTCACACCATGAAGCACTCTGGGGCGCACTGCGAAATGAAAAAGTCTGGGAAATGTGTCGCCAATTCCCCGAGCATCTGCGCATGTACGTCTCCATCAATCCGCATTTTCCGGAAAACATCAAGGAGGACTTGGCGAAATTCGACCAGTGGGCGCCCTATGCCGTCGGTCTGAAATTTCTCGCGGATTATCACAGAGTCGCTGTCACTGACAAAGCCTATGAATATGCCCTGAAATTTGCCGAGGAGCGTGCCCTCCCGATCTTGAATCACACCTGGGGCGGCAGCGCGTGCAATGGCGGGCCAATCATGCTTGAGGTCGCACAAAAATACCCGCGCATTAAATTTTTCATGGGGCACAGCATCTATGGCGACTGGGAATATGCACGCCGTGTCGTCAAGGAAACCGCCGGCAATGTCTGGCTCGAACTGACCGCCATACCAGGCGAACGGGGAACCATCGAGAAGCTCGTCGAGATGGTCGGAAGCGAACGGCTCCTGTACGGCACCGACCTGCCTTGGTTTGATGAATTTCAAGGCATCGGCGGCGTCCTCTCAGCAAAAATCACCGAGGATGACATGCGCAATATCTTGTATCGCAATGTAGAACGTATTTTCGGAAAAAACTGGTAGTACTTGGCGAAGACTGACCGCCCGAAACCCACACGGACGGGACAAGGACGGGACAAGGACGGGACAAGGACAACAAATCGGACGGATCGGATGGATCGACATAACACTTTGCGCCGTAGTCGCTTAACCATGCTTACCCCCTGGCTTCAAGCCTGGGGTTAGGAACCTACCCCAAGATAGTGCCTTGTAAAGGCACGACAATCATTCTGATCAGTCGGAAAGAAACGGAAGTCTACAAAAGGAGAAGAACAATGACAAAACTGGCAATTGATGGCGGAACCCCCGTATTCTCAGAACCCCCGAAGAGCATCCCCGCGTGGCCACCGGTATATCCCGAAACCGCGAAGAAAATGTCGGAACTCTACTTAAGCCGGAAATGGTCGTTCTATGGACCTCTCGAGGTATTGTTCAATGAAAAGTTTGCCGAATACACCGGTGCCAAGCAGTCGATCATGATGTGCAACGGTACCGTCACCCTGGAATGCGCCTTGCGCGCCTTCAGGATTGGCCGCGGCGACGAAGTCATTGTTCCCGCACACACATGGCTGGCTACAGGTACCTCGATCGTTTCCTGCGGCGCTACGCCAGTAGTTGTCGATATCGAGCCGGACACCCTCTGCATGGACCCCGCCGCCTTCGAAGCGGCCATCACCCCGAAAACTAAGGCGGTCATTCCGGTGCACCTGTTTGGCTCGATGGCGGACATGGATAAAATCATGCCCATCGCTCGAAAACATGGTCTGCGTGTCATTGAAGACTGTGCCCATGCCCATGGCGGTTTCTGGGATGGCAAACATGTCGGCACCATCGGCGATATCGGCAGCTTCAGTTTCCAGCAAAGTAAACTTTTGGCTTGCGGTGAAGGCGGTGCCTGCATCACCAATGACCTGGAAATCGGAGACCTCCTGGGAAGACTTTCACATATCGGCTATGCACGCGGCGCCAAACAAGGCGAGCGCGGAACCCCACCACCCATGGGACTAATCTGCGAAAACTACCGGGTGACTGATTTCCAGGCGCTGATCCTGCTTAGCCAGCTGGAACACCTCGAGAAAGATACCCGGAAACGGGAGGAAGGCGCGGAATTTTTGCGCGAACGCTTGAATGCTCTGCCAGGATTGCGTGTTCAGGCACGCGGGCGCCGGGCAACGGCCCAAAGCTATTACGTCTACTGCATCATGGTGGACCCGTCCCAGCTCAAAGATGGAATTGGCCGGACGGAAGTGCTTAAGGCCTTGCATGCCGAAGGCCTGGCAGACATCGGCGAAAGCTGGGGCGCACCAATGTACAAGCAACGTCTCTGGACGGTTCCGGAAGACCTGTACCGCATCGAAAGCAATCAGAACGCAGAAGACATCGTTTTCAACCAGCTGATGATCTCCTCCCTGACATGGCTGATGGCTGATCGTTGCGATCTGGAAAAATACTGCGCCGCCTTCGAAAAAGTCATGAAGGCATACAGCCGGTAAGCTCAGGATGGACTAGCGCCCACAACCTGTTTTTTGTCCACGGAAAACACGGAAAGCTCGGAAAATTTTTCTAGGGTTTGCTGCTTCGACGGATGAAATTGCTTGTGGATTTGCAGTCTAGGTGGTTGTTTTATCTGACAGATCGGCTGATTGGCGTAACGCATTACGCCGTAGGCGTTTAACCATGCTTAACCCCAGGCTTTAGCCTGGGGTGAGCCCCCCCAAAGACAGTGCCTTGTAAAGGCACCACAATCATTCGGATCAATCGGACAAACGATTGTATGCCAATGACTTGGAGATTAGTGTTTCAAAAATCTTTCATAAAAAAACAAGAAGTTTGGGAATAGTAGTACGAAATTTTAGAACAATCAAAACGGACAGGAAAACCATGAAATTAGGTCTGCAACTTTACAACTTTCGAAGCGAACTGAAAGAAGATTTCCGGGGCACCTTGAAAAAGATTGCCGCCCTCGGCTTTGACGGGGTCGAATTTGCCAGCTTTTACGGGAAAATTCCGCCTGCCGAACTGGCCGGGCTGATCCAGGAATTAGGCTTGGAATGCGCCGGAACGATGTTCAGTGTCGATGAAATCTTGAATCCGTCCAGCCAGGTTTTCGAATATGCGCATGCTTTGAAATCACCGGCGGTGACGGTCAGTATCATGTACGACTTTGTAGCGAACTGCGATGCCTTTTGCGAAACTTGCCGCAAACTCGGCGATGCCGCCCATGCCAACGGATGCGTCTTCACCTATCATAATCACTGGGCTGAATTTGACCGGAAAGATGGTGTGCCGGTGATGGATCGGATGCTCGAGGCAACCGATCCGAAAAAGGTTCTTCTGGAACTGGACGTCTGCTGGATCACTCGGGCTGGCCTTAAACCCGGTGAATATATCTTGAAACATGCACCGCGGGTCCGCCAGCTGCATATGAAAGACATCGTTGTCCCGAATGATCCGAATACCACCACCGAACTGGGGCGTGGAATCGTCGATCTGAAAGCTGCATTCCAAGCTGCAAAACAAACGCCCTGCCAATGGCTGATCTATGAGCAGGACTATTGCAAAGGGTCCCCGTTCGACAGCGCAAAAATCAGCCTGGAATTCCTGAAAAAACTGGCGTGACACTGGCTGACGCCCACAATTTTTAACCACGAACCACACGAAAAGGCACGAAAAAATTTTCGTGCCTTTTCGTTGTTAAGAAATCGTTTCCAGGCTCCAGAATGTACGCATCGAGAAGAAGTCGGCGTCGGCGCAAAGGTGGAGGCGCAGGCTTGGCACACTGCGGTCTGCAATAAAGCATTTCCCTGGGGAGACTTTCCAGGAGACTGGGGTATCGGCCTCCCAACGCAGCGCAACTTGTATTTTATTATTCCTCAAAAGAATCCGCTCTTCCTCGAGGCTGACTTCCACTGCCGGATGAAGAATAAAGAGGAATTCCAAGCTGGCGAATTCCGGCAATTGGACACACTCGGTAATTATTACTTCGTCCGGTGCAAGCACGGTCAGCCACCGTTCCCAGAAGTCTGACGCGCACTCGATGGTATTGTCCTCCCAGGCGCTGTTCATGCGGTACTCCTGAGTTTTGACCCATTCATAGCGTCCACGCAGCTCGGCATCGCCTTTGCCGTTCACCAGCAATGTTGAATGCGCCTCCGGGAGTTTGTACCAATTCCAGAAATCCTCATCATCATAGCTGCAACAGCCAGAATCAACAAGGAAGGGGTGTCCCGCAAACCAAAGGGTCACTCCATTCTTTCCGCCATGGTGATGCGAGTATTTATGGCAGCAGGGTGTGGCATCCAAAGCCGCAAAAACTTCTGGCGAATGAAAGAAGGCCATGCCCGAATGCGGCAGGACAAAGGCGCCTTCCGAAGAAGTGCTTTCACCAACACTCTCCAGAAAACCACGCATGTCCAGAGAATAGCCGTCATTCAGGACGATTGAACGACCATCCGGCTGACAAAATTCGCGGCAAATACGGAAAGCCTTCCCCAGCATTTCCCTGGCTTCCGGGGAGATTGTGCCGAGCGCCAGGGCATCCCTTCCGATCCAGGCTTCGAAGACATGATAGGAGGGGCTCATATCGATCAGCATGCCATCGGGAAGGTAATCCTGCGTCATATGATAATTGCAGACGATATTCCCGGCACGAATATATTCAGGTTCATCGAGGAAGTTGCCGGCATACAGCAATGCCAGACCGCGCAATGCCTGGTGGTTGCCAGGTTCGAGCGAGTGTTCGTCATCAGCATCCAGAATCACCTGTGCATTATTTCGGATAAACTGGATAAATTCTTCCTGCGGCAGCGTAAAGTCCCGCAAAAAGTGCATGGCATTGATCACGTTGACGATTCGGGATGCGGGTTGAAAATCATACCACTGATAGGAGATTTCCCCCATTGCATTGCCGCTGTTGTAGTCACGGTCACGGCGCAGAGTTATTTCCCGTTCGAGCGCCTGAACTTCCTCTCTGCCGGATGGAGGACGGTAGGCGCGGTTGAAATGGATGATGATGGCGGCAATTCTGGCGGCCAGAGCGGCGTCCTTTTCCAGCATCGCACACCGGGCCATCGAGGCAATGAAATACATCCGGTTGATCCAGCAGGACTTTTCAATCGTGCTCCAACGCTCGAACTTGGTAAAATCCAACGCATCCAGCGAACCAAAATCCGCCAAGGCACCATCCAGGATGCGC
>JAPXLT010000018.1:0-21537 GCA_033809415.1 Lentisphaeria bacterium | reverse complement strand
GCGCCGCGTAATCTCCCGGTCATCCAGAGAGCCGACAATCTCCTTCTGGATAAAATGCCCGCCTCCATCAAAGGGATACAGTTCAAAAAAATTGTATTTTGTCAGCAATGCGTCAGAAACTGGCAACTTGAACTTCTTCATTTCCTTCCTCCGCAATCAAAAAATTCGTGCCTTTTCGTGTCTTTTCGTTGTTAAAAAGTATGTTATTCAAGGTTCAGATTTGACTTGGACTGTTCCCAGCGGGGCGTCTTCCCAGGCCGAAATCTCCGGCTGCAATCCTGCGGGGTGGCGCACCTGCAAATCCAGGAGGCCGTCTGCATTGCGCTGCCAAGCAACCCGGATACGGCCTGCCGGTGTCGGGATTTCTCCTTCCGCGAAGGATTCTTCGCCGTGCCAGGGGCGCACTCGGAAACGTTTAAAGCCCGGTTCGAGCGGCATGACTCCGAGCAGTCCTGCCGCGCAAAAATAGACTGGGAGGCTGCTCCATCCATGGCAGAGGCTGCCTGCGTACATGAAATCATCGCCCCCCTTGATGGTTTCCCAGAGGCTGGTGCTTTTGCCATCCAGCATCCGGTAATAATTTCGTTGGAATTTGCTCAAGACAAAGTTCCGGCTTTCCGGTCCATGATCCTGCTGCAGGAAAAGCATCAGCAGATAAGGCATGACGCTAAGCGTGACTGGCACCAGCTTTTCTGCAAAGATCACCTTCAGAAGCGCTTCCTTCTTTTCCTGTGGCACTGCCTGCACATGCAGCATCAGCAACTGAGTATGTTCATGATACAGGCCAAAGGGTTTGCCATGGCGAATTTTGGTGGCATAGCACTGTTTTTCAGCATCATAAAACAGTCGCTCGACAATGATTCTCAATTCTGAAGCGGCTTTTTCATATCGCGCTGCGGCTGTGTCCTGTCCATCTGCCCGAAGCAACTTTGCATACGCATCCAGCATCTCGATCAAATAGAGATTGTACAGCGAGTGGAATTCCCCTTCTTCGCAAATGTGTTGCGACAGCTCCGGTGCCCATTCGTAAAAGTACCAGTAGTCTTTTGAAGGTGGATGACACAGGCCGGTAGCCGCATCGCGGCAATTCAGGGCTTTGTCAACAACTTCCGCAAGTTCGAGTCGATTTTTCAGAAAAACCTCGATGCTGCCGCTGTAGAGATAATGCTCGTATACCTGGATCGGCCAGATCAAAGAATACATGGGAATAACCGTTGTCATGCGCGTCGGTGCGCAGAGGCGCAGCTGCCCGTCCGGCAACAGGACGTGGCCAAACAGATTCAGCGAGGCGGCGGCAAAATCCTCGTTGTTCCACAGGTAATACCCATACAGCATCTGATTGCGGGAATCATAAGTATACAAAGACTGCTCCCGCCAGGGGCAATCCTCGTAATGTTCATGCATGCACAATTCAAGCGTGCGAATCGCCAGGCGGCGCAATTCCAGAAGCTCAGCATTGCCGCATTGAAAAGGAGCCGCTTCTGGCAACGGCAAGGTCCATGGGCAGAGACCCACGCGAAGCAGGCGGACAGTGCCTTCTGCTGCGGCACCTGGCATGATATGCAGTTGCAGATACCGTGCGCCGACACGGCGGAACGGAAGCTGAAAAACGTTCAGCCCCTGACGGCAAATATAGCGATCCGCAAAATTCCGGCCAAAGCACTCCATGCGCACCCGCCCGTCGTCAAGATGTTCACCGTGGGCGAAATCGACGACACATCCCTCCGGAGCCTCGAGTTCGAATTCGATGAAACCGACTTCCTCCCGTCCGAGGTCGGCAATGACTGCCCAACCATCACCAAGACCATCCCGATGCTGCCAGGAATAACTGCCATCCTCGGAATTCAGTTTGGACACTTCATTTTCGATGGTATTCCAGAAAACCTGGTCGATAGCCATGGTCAAGGCAACGGTCTTCTCTTCATGACGACGGAACAGGAGTCCCTGCCGGATCACCTTTGCTGCAACAAAGGGTTCGAGGCGGGGAATTGCTCCGGGAGGGCGTTTTTGAATGGGAATCGTCTGCGGCATGGCCACGGCATTCGGCCAGGCATGGTCATCCAAGGACGGCTCCGCCCAGGCCACTGCCTTGCGCGCATCGTACTGGGCAGTAAACCCAAGCTGGCGGGTGACTTTGTCGCACATGCCGGAAATAAAGGCAGGGTGCGGCAGCATCTTCCAGCTTGTGTCACTGACCACATCGAGATGCTCTCCCTTCAATGCCAGCAGCAAGCCCGGCACACCAGGCGCATAACAGGAAAACCCTTCCCCCTTATGATACACTAACACAGCAAGAATATGTTCCCCGGGAGACAATTCAGGTATTGTATATTCACTCCAGGTTGGGCAATCCGGATCATCAGAAAATTGGCCGCGACCCAGTTCCCGACCATCCAAGGTCAATATGAAGTCTGAATCAGCAGAAATTTGCAGCCGCAAATTCTTCTCGAGACTCGTCGAAGTGAATTTTTTGCGGAAAATCACATATTGGTTCGGCTCGCTGACACCGGCATTTTTCCAGATGCGCAACGCACCATGAAGCAAGGCATTCATCTTATGTTCCCTTCTTCTTAAACTACAAAATTTTCGTGCCTTTTCGTGTCTTTTCGTTGTAAAAAATAATGCTATCGATCAATCCGTGTTCTGGTATGTTTTGCAAAGCAGTACTGTTATCCTGAAATTGCCAGTGCCTTCGCATTGGCAGTCCAGTCCGACCTCATTGCGAAGGGTGCGCAACAAGGCGATTTCCTCGGGCAGGGTTCCTTGTTGCAAGCAATTGCCATCGCCATCGTAGAGCTGCCATGTACGCCGGTCTTTGCAACAGAGCAGCATGTCGTTCTGCAATTCAACCGGAAAACAGAACGGTTTCCCATTCAACAGGAAAACCGGATTGAGCATCTTCAGCCCTGCTGGGATGTGATTGGCTTTGATCTCCAGTTCGAGGGCGGCTTCCTCGCAAGCATTTTCCTGGCGAAGTTGCAGGTTCCAGCGGTTGCTCGATCCGTCGAAAGCAGTCATTTGTCGCGGCAATTCATATTCCCGTTCGAGTTGCTTCCAGTCGATCATATCGTCCGAGTTTGCTTCGCCAAATGGTTCACCAAGACTGAACATGGTCAGTTCCGCCCGGGGAACATTGGCGTCGGTCTCACTCGCGAATTGGACTTGATGAGTTCCGGCTTTGATCTGCTGTAAGCCTTGCACTTGGAAGCGACGCAGCAGGAATCCCCGTTCATCAAACAATGCGCAGTCATCAGCACCTTCCATTTCAATATACTGCCCGGATTCCATCTGCACCGGAAAACACAGGGGAATGCCGTCAATCAACAGGGACGGCTCATTGAAAGTGACAACTTGGCAGGGCAGTCCCTGAAGTCCACCCAGTTCGATATCCACCTGCCCGTCAACGGGAATTTCATTGACAAACACCCGGATTTTATCCACATGCTGACGGAATTTCCGGTTAAAGGGAGTGCGATACAGGGAATAATTGCCTGTTCGCAAATCATAGGGCCATTCATAATCCGCCGTCCGATCCGCATCACGCTCACGGAAGATTAAATCAAAACGCCGCCAGCCCTTGAAAGTCAGCTCAACAAAATGATCAGACAACAGAGAACCGTATTCCCGGGCACCGCATATCTGAAAATTTAACAATGCGCCGGACGCATCCCCTTTGATCCAGACGGACAACGCTTCGCAGTCCCCGAAATCCTTGTAAGGATAAGGATATTGAACGGAAAGCATTGCCCAGGCACCTCTGGCGGCTGATCCATGATTGCGGGCCTGTATCCGCATTCGCGCTCCCGTTCCGGGTTCGGGCATTTCCGGGAGCAGATTGCTGTGCAACTCGACCGTTCCGGCTGATTCCTGCGAGACCTCCCCACCGGGATTTGCCCAGTCCAGCAGCAATTCTGTTTGGCCGTCGCGCTGCACCCCGTAAAGCGCTTCCAGGCGCAGGCGCAAGGGCTGCTCGGCTTCCGGATTGTTCCAAGTCCAAATATCCTCGCCTTTGGCGACATTGCCGGAAAAACGGTGTTTTGCGACCGTCATCGGGAAGAATCTCCAGTGCCCGTCATCCATCAGGCGAAGGCGGAACTCCGTTCTTTCTCCGGAAAGCCGCTGCTGTGTTTTTTCGGAAAAATACCTTGCCAGCCGCATGCGTTCATACCAGCCCAGTAATGTCATCAGTTCCCAGACACGCCCATTCACCCATGGAAAACGCTCAGACACCGCCACAGTTTGAACGGACATCGGGGAATCAATCGACAAATTTTTCACTGCAAAATACTCGAGTTCATCACTGAATTGTCCGCGAAAATCCCGTTTGGCGCCGTGCAGGCTCCACCAGCCCATTTGCGGCTCCATCAGGTCCGCTTTGCGATAGACTGAAGCCCGTTTCGCGTGCATGTCGACAAAACGTTTCACGCCCCACACTGGGGAATCCATTGCACCGAGTCTGGAATGCAGCCACCAGCTGTTATGACCATGTTCGCTCGCCTCGCTGACACCGCCATTGAGCAAAGCGAAGATTTTCCAGCGCATCACATCGGTCGCATAGCGGGAACGCATTCCCTCGGAACCATCAAAATACAGCATATCCATTTTGCAGTCATTATAGATTGCGGCGACATGTTCAGCCAGAGCATCTGCCAGGGCGCTGTCAGGCTCCGGATAAAATGCCAGATAGCGCTGTTGCAGATAATCGACTTTACAACCGGCGGGATGTTCGGATGGCCTGGTGCCGAAAGCGCCCCGAATGCATTGCTTGAAGGCGTATGGTTTTTCGCGGCTGATTTCCTGATATTGCACCAGTTCCTGTCCGATCCGCAACACGTTTCCGTTGCCGCTGTAGGTATAGACAAGGTCATGATCCTTTGCGGGACATTCCTCGATCTCGATTACCGTTTCCTGCAAATCAATTTTCCGTGTTGCGGTATAGGAATGCAAAGCGATCAGGTCCGCTGAGGGGGTTGGGCTGACCCATTCATCAATGCCAATTTCCTCGCAGCCGATGCAGCCGGTCAGAGTATGCAAGCTGGTACGTAGCCCTGCTGCACGAACCTTTTCACAGCAGGCTTTCATTTGCGGCAGCCCGGCTGGAAAATGTTCTTTGCGTGGCGAATAATGCCCAAGGCTCTGCCACCAGAAATGAAAATGCAGAAAGCTGCATGCGCCCCGTCGGCATATTTCGATCCAGCGGTCAATATCCTTGGCTTCGACATCCGCAAAGACATACGATCCGCGATTCAAGCGCGATTCCCCGGCCCAAGCGCCACCGTGCGGTGAGAAAGGCACCGGTTCGTTGTGTGTCATCGCTTTCAGCATGTCAACTAGGTTCTCTCGGGAGCCGGCGGCAATCCCCACCGCTGCCCCAGTCAGACCGGTTGACTCCGTTGTCCATGCCTGAAACAAGTCCTTCCGGAAATCCGTGTCAACTTTCAATGACAGGCTGCGCAGGCAGACTCCGGATTCCTCGTCGGAAGCAAGGCCAGCCATTTTGCCAAGATATTGCCGCAACAATGGCACAAACTGACAGAAGATCAATTTGCTGACATCCGGCAAGGACAACTCGACTGCCGCAATCCTCAAATACCGTTTTTTGCTTTCGATACGCAGATCAAGCCAGCCATGGCCGGCAAAAGAAAAACGCCAAAGCGCATCATGGGACGCAACTTCTGCAGGCACCAGTTCCTTGCCATTCTGCAAGACGACTTTGCACAATGGCACACCTCTCTGCAGCAATTCGCGCCCGCTTTTTGCCTGTCTCAGCCAGTGAACCGTTGCGTCCTCAGCCAAGCCGAACGAAAAATCCTCCGTTGCAAACTCATAAATCCGCTGTTTTTTCCCGTCCATGTTCGCTCCTTTCTCCGATGATGAAAGCGAAGTGCGATGCCGATGCTGGTGCTCCATATCGCCAGAGCAGGCTCATCCGTCAAAGCAGCAACCCTAGAAAAATTTTCGTGTCTGTTCGTGTCTGTTCGTTGTTAAAAAAATGGGTGGCGTCACACCAGATCCCATTTTCGGCGCAAGTACCATTCCAAACTGAAAAGGAGGATCAGGCCAGCCAGCCAAGGCCATTTGTTCCAGATGGAGTATTCCCGGACGATTTCCACGCTGCGTGGCTTCACCGGTAATTTTTCCAACAATTTTCCCGCCTCGAGCCACGGCAGCATCGCGCCGCCAGTATCTTTTGCCAGGCGTTGCAGCCACTGTCGATTGATTGCTTCGCCAGTAAATTCCAGTGCGGGTTTCTTGACCACCAGCAAGGCTTCCTCACTGGCGAGACCATCCTTGCTGATCACCTGCAAGCGGTAAGTGCCCTCCTGTTCCGGAACAAATTCACAGCGGAAACCTGCCTCCGGGGAAGGCAGTCCCGCTTCGATTCCCAATTCAGCGGGCAACATCGGCAAAGCGAGGTTGCTGGCATCCGGACACAGGATGCGACAAGCCAGACCACTTCCGGAAACGCGTTTGCCACACAATGCGCCAATCGAAATTTTTGCCCGCAAATCGGCTTCGCGGGAAGGCAATAGCAGCTGAATGCTGTCCTCCTCATTCTGGCTTTGCAAGCCGGGTGCAAGCCACTGCAAGAGCTGAGTCAGGAAGCGCCCATACAGGCTCTTTCCACCACCGCCGGCTTCCGAACCCAGCTGCCAGCGCCATAATGAATCGCTGAGGAGCACCGCTGTGCGACCCTGGCCATAACGGCGTCCCACTAGTACTGCGGAGCCGTCCGCCGCCGCCAGGAACACCGATGCGAAGGAACTGGCTTCCACCGGCCCCCAGAAGCTTAACAACGGTGGCAGGCGCACTTCAGAGAGCAAATCGGAAAAAGCGTTCTGGCTTCGTCCAGCGGCAGTAAAATCAACGCTGAAGCGTCCTTCGCGCATTTGTGCTCCCGGCAAAGAAAACACCGGTGCTAATTCCTTAAAGTGCGGGCTGCTCAGCACCCCATCTGGGGAACAGGTTCTTGTCCCCGCTAGAAACAGCAGTGCCCCTCCTTTTTCCACGAATGCGGTAAGGACGCGGTAATCCTTCTCCTTCAACGCGTCCGCCTTCAAATCTCCAAGGATCACAACGCTGTAGTCGCGCAAAGATTCAGGAGAAAACTCCGGCAGGCTCAATGCTTCCTGGTGTTCAGTGTCGGAAAAGTTCAGGAAGGCGCCTGTTCCGCTTTGCAGGAATGCATTCAGCTCCTGATTTTTTTCGGCCAGCAAACTGCGTTTGAGGTATTTGAATTCCCAGCGCGGGGTTCCCTCGAGGTACAGGATGCGTTTTCTCGCATCGGTCACGTCAATGACAAATTCCCGGTGGTTGTTGCCGGCATCTGCATCTTGCAGGGGCAGAATACTGAGCTGATAAAGGTGATTGCCCAGGGTTTCCGCAGTAAATGAAAACTCGACTTTTCGGAAATTTTCATTCTCTCGAAAGACCGCTTCCGATTTGCGCAACATGCTGCCATTTTGCAGTAGTTCGACAGGGAAGGTTTGCGCGGTCGAGCCATGTCGGCGACGGATCGTCACTTCAACTTTGACTTCCCATTGCAAAATCGCACGGCGCGGATAATGGATGTTCTCGATGGAAAAATCCTGCTGCAAAGGGCGTTCCTCGAGCACCGGATTTTCCAGTTCGGGGATCAGCACCGGTATCTGCTGCGCCCTGCCTTCGAGCCAGGCATTGGACTGATCCAGCCCGTCGCTGAGCAATAATATACCCGCCTGCGGTTCCGCACGCAGGCGTTCTGCAACCTGGTTGATGGCCGGCGCAAGCAGGCTGGACGGTTCGGAAAACTTCGGTGTGGTAGTAAGATCAAGCCCTTCCTGAAGACTGCTTCCGGCGGTAAAATACAGCACCCGGAATGCTTCCAGATGCTTGCGGACTTCGGATTTTTTCAGAAAGGCCAGCGCCTTGTCAGCGCGAGTCATTTTTTCCGCATACGGATTATCCTGCATACTGGCGGAAAGGTCCAGCAACACGGCCAATACCGGCTTTTCCAGTTCTGAACGCGTTTCCCGCCGTGATGGTTGCAGAAGCAGGAAAGCCAGGATTCCGAAAGCAAGCATCCGCAAACTCCACAAGATCCAGCGTTCAGAATACTTGAGGGAGCAAAACGCATACGTTCGCCAGGCCAATCCTGCAAACAGAATGGCGCATAGGATGATCAGCCAGACCGGAATGACCGGTGACAGAAGTATACTGCCTAGCTTATACATCAAAACTCACTTCTTCTCTATAAAAAATCACACCCCTGTGGACAGTGTGGACGGCGTGGACGGCAAACGAACCTGCACCCTGCACCCTGCACCCTGCACCCTTTGATTTTTCGGTGATGGAAGAGGAAACCGGCTTTATGCCGGCGAGCCGCCGGCGCTCCATATCGCCTCCGACACAATTGCGTAAAGCCGACTTTGTCACACAAGAATTTTGGGCAGGGATTATGTCGCGCCCCTTCAGGGCTTTGCCGATGGTGTGATCCCTGACCCAGGGCGTTGCCCTGGGCTGGTATGTCACGCCCCTTCAGGGCTGATTCCAACATCGCTGATCAGAATGATCCGACCCGTCCGACTGATCCGACCTGTCCGACCCGTCCGACCCGTCCGACCCGTCCGACCCGTCCGACCCGTCCGACCCGTCCGACCCGTCCGACCCGTCCGACCTGTCCGACCCGTCCGACCTGTCCGACCCGTCCGACCCGTCCGACCCGTCCGACCCGTCCGACCCGTCCGACTAACCTGCACCACGCACCACGCACCACGCACCACGCACCCTGCACCCTGCACCCTGCACCCTAACCTGCACCCTGCACCCTGCACCCTAACCTGCCCCCTGCACCCTGCACCCTAACCTGCCCCCTGCACCCTGCACCCTAACCTGCACCCTGCACCCTGCACCCTGCCCCCTGCCCCCTGCCCCCTGCACCCTGCACCCTAACCTGCACCCCGCACCCTGCACCCTTAACTCAACAATTCCTGCAATTTTGCGGGTGGCTGTTTCTGGCGGCTGCGGATATTGGCAAACAAGACTTCCAGCATACTGAGAAAGAATGCCAGCAACAACAGCAACGGCCAGAGCGGGCGTCCTTGTCGTTGTTCAGAAAGCTGTTCGAGCAATTCGGCAGGGGTCTCCGAAATGCACACAGGAAATTTTCCGGCTGCGGCTTGCAGTTCCGGTGTCCCGAAGACTGCCATCTGCCCTTCGCGAGAAGGCACATTCACTGCCAAAGACCGCTGATATCCTCCAGCTTTCAACTGATAAATACCAGGTTCCTCGAAGCCACTGATTAGGAAAGCGGCATGTTCTGCCGGACGCTGCAAGAGGAGATTCCGGGTTTTCCCTTGTGGAGTGATCAGCTCGAAATGCATTTCCACCTCCCGTCCCGGCCAAGACAACGGGAGGACGCCTCCCACATCAGTTATCAGGTTGCTCTGCCGGGCACCGGCAGCGTTGCGGATAAACTCCTGCATAAAGACAAAGAAGAATGGGGTCACCGGCCAATCCGACCAATCCCGGTTGGCAGTGATGGAAAACAACCATATCTTGCCGTTGCCCAATCGAGCGGACAGGGCAAAGGCACCCCCCTCCTCATAGAGCCACGGTACTACCTGCCCGGCAGGAACAGACAGTTTCAGACGCTTGCGCAACGGCAGCTTCCAAGGCGGGGATAATTTTCCGGCAACCGACTTGGACATCGCCTCACTCTGATCGTTCAAGATCAGATTCCAGTTGCTCCCGGAATCCAGATTTTCCTGCTCCAGGGAAAGCTCCTTCCAGCAGGAAAACGTCCGCATGACCTCCTGAGTCACAGCCTGATTTTCTCCCGGAAAAATCGCCACAATCCCACCGCTTTCGGCAAAGGAAGTGATTTTGTGCAAGGCGGTCTGCCCGAGGTCTTGTGGATTGCATAAAAAGAGGAAGGAGAATTCAGCGATATCCAGACTCAGAAAAGAGTCCCAGTCCATCCTGCGGGGGATCACCAGCGTACTGGCATGCCCGCCAGGGCTAATCGCCTTTTCCAGAAAAAACGTATCGCGGGCGCCATTTCCTCCCACCAGCAGTGCCGGAATTCCGGCTAGCCTTGGCAGACTGAAATAGAAGCGGTTGTCAGCCGGAAAGGAATCCGGTTCAAGTTCCAGATATCCGCAGACTTCACCCTCCGCAGAATCGTCCGGATGCCCCTGCAAAGTCGCTTTGCCGGATTCCCCCGGCAGCAGCTCGACGCTGGCCTGGCCCTGCTCGAGACCATTCTGAACCAGGCGGATGACATTGGCACCGCTGAAATTTTCAGACGCCTGGACGCTTGCCCGGGCCTGATAGCTGCCGGATGCAATGATGGCTGGCGGCATGAATTGAACATCAGTAAACCCGCAGCTGCCAGGGCGTCCTCTGGCAATCCGGTTGCAGAACAAAACACCGCGACGCTGCTGCAAATCCGCTCCGATATCTGCCAATAGCGACGACAAGTTGCAGTCGCTTTGCTGAAAATCGCTGAAAAGATGCAACTCGACTCCGCGCAAAATTCCTTCTTCGCGCTTCAGGCAGTCGCTGACCAGTTCGAGCATGTCCCCCCTGCCCCAGCCGCATTGCAACTCGCTCAAGGCCCGTGACACTTCACGATGCGAGGAAACTGGTGGAAACACCAGGCGTGGTTGCGCACTGCCTGGCGCCAGAACCGCCACTAAGTCATCCTCACGGAGCCCCTGAAGGAGGTCCAATGCCCAAGTGCGCCCGATTTCAAAACGACTCACACCGCCCTCGAGAACCTGCATGCTCGCGCTCGAGTCCAGAACGATCACCAGAACCCGGCGCCCCTCCGGCAAAAAATGTGCAAAACGCAGCAGAGGCTGGGCAAAAGCGAACGCCAGCGTCAGAATGATCAATACACGCATCAGAAGCGTTGCACATTGCGTCAAACGCCGCGAACGGCGGCTGCGCTCGATTGCAGTGCGCAAAAAACGAAGCGCAGCAAACGGAATCGGACGAGGACGCTTCCGGTGCAAAAGATGCAGAGCCACTGGTATCAAAGCCGCCAGCGAAAACCACAAAAATGGATTGGCTAAAAAAAATGGCATGGACACGGACTTTACACGGACGGGACACGGACTTTACACGGACGGGACACGGACGGGACACGGACTTTACACGGACGGGACAAGGACTTTACACGGACGGGACACGGACTTTACACGGACGGGACACGGACTTTACACGGACGGGACACGGACGGGACAAGGCCCCCTGCACCCTGCACCCTGCACCCTTTTTCAAATCCTGAATTCCGACTGGAGTGTGATTTCGCGCCCTCCGATGGGGTGTGGGAAGGTCAGTTGGAAATGCTGCAAGGCGATGGCATCCTTCTGCCAGTGGGATTTTGTTGAACCGTATTTAACGTCTCCCAGAATTGGGTTTCCGAGATGTGCCAATTGCACACGGATCTGGTGGTAGCGACCGGTTTCCAGAATAATTTCGAGCAAACTCCCGTTTGCCCCGGTTTCCAGAACCTTGTAAGACAGACAGGCCAGGCGGGCGCCAGGCGTTCCTTCTGAAACCACCCTGCTCCGATGCTCATCATGCAATAAAAAATCTTCCAGACGCCCAGCGGATTGCTTCAGCCTGCCTTCAACCCTGCATCGGTACACTTTACGGACAAGCCTATCCCGAACAGCCGCATTCAACCGGGACAGACCTTTGCTGCTGCGGGCAAACAGGACTATCCCGCATGCCGGCTTGTCAATCCGGTGCACGGCCTCCAGAAAAACATTCCCCGGACGATTGAAATGCTCTTTCAACCAGGCTTTGGCATGCGATTCGAGGCTGTCTTCACTGCTCCCGGAAGGCTGCGTCAACAGCCCAGCCGGCTTGTCTAAAGCAAGAAGATGATTGTCCAGCATCAAAATCTGTAACAACGACACATCCTCCGCAGAAATCTTGACGTGGACTGGTACACACAACCCATTCTTTTAACAACGAACCACACGAAAAGACACGAATTTTTTCGGGTCTGTTCGGGCTTTTCGTTGTTAAAAAATCCTTTTTGGATACGGCTTTTATGCGTTTTCCACGAAAACCCGATGCAATGCTTTTTGCGCCTTTTCAAAGTCTCCCCGCTCGAGGATAAACTGCATGTTTACCTGACGGGAGGATTGCACCAGCGCCAATACATTGATCTTTTCCTTGTACAACGCGTCGGCGGCCTTTGATAGAAAGCCTGGAATACGCATATTGGTGCCAATCACCGCTACAATCGCCACAGGGAAACACCTGACCTTCGCATTGGGAATATTGTGCTTGATCAGAAGCTCGCACTCATCCAAACGCTGGTTTTTCTGCGGCACAAAATGGGTAATTGTATTGGCATTCGTCGTTTTGGCAATATAGTTGATATTGGTGTCAACAAAGTTTTTCATCAGACGATAGTCATAGCCCGGCTGAGAAACCATTTCCGGGTCCATCACCTCGATCGCCACCACGTCATTGCGGCCACAGATCATTTCAACCCGGGGTTCCGGTGAAACATAATCACAGGAAATCACTGTGCCGGGATGCTCCGGCTCGAAGGCATTCTTGATCCGGATCGGTATGTGGCAAAGCTCCATCTCCTTCGATGCCTTGGAATGGATTGCCTCCATATCCAGATCGGAGAGCTGATCGGCTATGTCAAAATTCGTATTGCCGATCACCCGTACCTTGTCTACGCCGATCAACACCGGGTCTCCAGTGCAGAGATGATACTCCTTGTGGATGATCCCCTCGCGTGCGCCGGTGATGACCGCCACCTTGCTGAAAGTGATCTCGCTGTAACCGCGATCAAAACGCGTCATGATCCCCTCGTCGTATTTGACATAGCCAGTCACTATCGGCATCGTCGTACTGAAATCAATCCCCTCGAATGCCTTGCTGACCGCCTCGTCAAAACTTAAGATTTCATCCACCTTCCAGCCGGTCAAGTCCATGAATCGGGCATTGATGCCGTGCTTCTGCAAGATCAGAGTGGAATTGTATGCACTGTGCGCTTCACCGACTGCACTGAGCAATTCCCGTGTCGGCGACAGATAGCTGGACATCGTAAAATGCCCAAAGCTGCGCAGACGCATCAGATCGAGAAGGCAATCCAGGATGCCGTCAATACGAGAATTGACAAACTCGTCTGCAAGCTCCTGATCCAACCCTATCGAGGCGAACGAGCGGTTGTACTCGATCATCCGTGCACGCACCTGCTCGATACTGGACTTCCAGGCGCTGTCGCCGGCGGCAAATTTTCCATATACGCCTGGCTCTCCGGTTTTCTTATTTTCCAGCAGCATATTGGTTATACCGCTGTAAGCCGAGACGATAAAGATGCGGTTGTATAATTCATCCGGTTTGCGCTGGCCAATGATGACATTGTTCATGACCTCAGCAAACCGGGACATCGAGGTTCCCCCGATTTTTTCTACTGTATGATTCTTTGCCATTGTTGCAGTTCGTGTCTTTTCGTGGTTAAAAAAAGCTTTAAGTAACTCAGGGAATCAGGATATGCGGCATCGGGAATTTCGCTGCCAAGGCATTGACTTCTTTGCGAACCGCCGCGTAAACTTGTTCATCGCCGATATGTTCAGCCACCCGGGTCATCAACTCCGCAATCTGAACCATTTCGGGTTCTTTCATGCCGCGCGTGGTGACCGCCGCAGTACCGACCCGGATTCCGCTGGTGACTGTCGGCTTGGCCGGATCAAATGGAATCATGTTCATATTCACGGTGATGTCCGCATGATCCAGAGCAGTGGCCATGTCCTTGCCGCTAACACCCTTAGGACGAAGGTCCACCAGCATCAGGTGGTTGTCCGTACCGCCGGAAACAATCCGGAATCCGCGCTTTGAAAGTTCTGCCGCCAGACAGGCCGTGTTGGCCACAACCTGCTGCTGGTATTGCTTGAATTCCGGCTGAAGAGCTTCATGGAAGCAAATCGCCTTGGCAGCAATGATATGCATCAGAGGCCCGCCCTGGATGCCCGGGAAGACCTGGGAATTGATCTTCTTGATCAGGCTCTCACGGCAGAGAATCAGACCGCCACGGGGTCCGCGCAATGTCTTGTGGGTCGTTGAAGTGACAATATCGCAATAGGGCACCGGATTCGGATGCACACCAGCGGCGACAAGCCCCGCAATGTGAGCCATATCCACCATCAGGTATGCACCGACTTCGTCAGCGATCTGGCGCAGTCTGGCAAAATCGATGATGCGAGGATACGCGCTTGCGCCGGCCAACAGCAATTTTGGCTTGTGTTCACGCGCCAGTTCGGCAATTTGATCGTAATTCAGGGTTTCAGTCTCGGGATCAACGCCATAGCCGATGAACTGATAGGTCCGACCACTGAAGTTGACCTTGTGCCCATGCGTCAGGTGCCCGCCATGATCCAGGCTCATCCCCAATACTTTGTCGCCGGGTTCGAGAATGGCAAAATAGGCCGCCATGTTGGCCTGGCTTCCCGAGTGCGGTTGCACGTTTGCCGCTTCAGCGCCAAAGAGCTTGCACGCCCGCTCGATTGCCAGTGTCTCGACTTCATCGACATGGGCGCAACCATTGTAATAGCGCTTAGCCGGATATCCCTCGGCATATTTATTGGTCAGAACCGATCCGGCCGCAGCACGAACCGCCACACTGGCAAAATTTTCCGAGGCGATCAATTCGAGGCCGCGGTTCTGCCGTGCCTGTTCCCGGTCGATGATCGCCGCCACTTCGGGATCAACACCGCGAATTGCCGCGATATCATCATAGCTGTTCTGCTCGATCTTCCGCAAACGCCGGATATGACGCTCTTCCTGACTGAATTTCTCGGCCAACCAGGAATCGACAATCCCCAGCATCTCGGCGTCGCTCATCTTGTCACCGCCGGTAACCAGAATATTGGATGCATTGTGGCTACGACTCAAGCGGGCCTTCTCGGCAGTTTCCACCAACGCCGCGCGGACACCATGGAAACGGTTGGCATTGATCGACATGCCAATGCCACTTCGGCAAATCAAGATGCCGCAGTCAATCTCTTTGCGCAACAAGGCTCGAGCCACCCGCGAAGCAAAATCCGGATAATCATCCTGGGGATTCACTGAGTAGGGACCGAAATCAACTATCTGAATGTTCTTTGCCGACAAAGCTTTTTTGAGCATTTCCTTCTGCCCATAGCCGCCATGATCCGTGCCAATACCTAATTTCAAGGTTCCCTTAACCAAATGCCAGTCTGCCAACGTCGTCATAATACTGATTCCTTAACAATGAATGGATGATTGATTTGCAGAAAAAAGTAAAAATGTAATGTAATATAACTCATCCATTTTGCGAATCAGAAATTCAAGTCCCTCCCCGGATTCTCCTGCAAATCTGCGTCAGTACTGAGGAATTTTTTAACAACGAAAAGCACGAAAAGCCCCGAAAAAAACGATTGCGTCAAGTTCACGTTAACTTCAAATTAACTTTCGGCACTTTTCAATGCCAGCTATAGCTTTTTCATCTCTGTAAATATATATTATCAAGATTCGTACATGCCATTATCCGTGTTGGTGTCCAGCCAACACCCCCAAAAAAAACAACACAAAAAGTCAAGGAGAAACGAGTGAACACAAATATCTGGCTCTATGCAGGACTGGTAGGCGGTGCCCTGTCAATCTTGGCTGCTATCGCAACTTATCGGAATGTCCTCAACTATGACGCAGGCAGCGCCCGGGCCCAAGAAATCGCCGGCTGGATTCGAGCCGGAGCCTCGACCTACCTCAAACTCCTTTATAAGACCCTCATCGTCAGCGCCGTCATCCTCGGCATCATCCTCGCTATCGTATTCTCCGGCGTCGAAAAACAAAATCATGGTCTCCTGACTGCTGGTGCCTTTGCCTTTGGTGCCCTCTGCTCCGCCCTGGCCGGTTGGCTCGGCATGAAAGTCGCCGTCGAAGCCAACGTGCGCACTGCCGTCGCCTGTAAGGAAGGCGTTCCCCAGGGCTTCAACGTCGCCTTCAAGGCCGGTTCTGTCATGGGTCTGGCCATGGTCGGCGTCGCCGTGTTCGGCATGTCCTTGCTCTACCTCATCTGGCGGGACGTAGAAATCATCCTCGGATTCAGCTTCGGCGCCTCCCTCCTCGCGCTGCTCGCCAAAGCCGGCGGCGGCATCTATACCAAGACTGCTGACATCGCCGCCGACCTGGTCGGCAAAGTCGAAGTCGGCATCCCGGAAGACGACCCGCGCAACCCGGCCGTCATCGCCGACAACGTCGGCGACAACGTCGGCGACGTCGCCGGCATGGGCGCTGATATTTTCGACAGCTATGTTGCCGCTGTGGTAGCCGCCATGCTGCTGGGAACGTCCTTCTGGAAGCAGAACCTCGTCCCCGGCGTCCAGTACGCCCTCCTGCCTCTGTTTCTCTGCGTCATCGGCATTGTGTCCACCTTCATTGGACTCCCTTTTGTCCGCGTCGGCAAAGACGGCAAGCCTGGCCGTGCCCTTAACTTCAGCACCGTCTTCACCTGCATCGTCTTTTCTGTGCTGTCAACGCTCTTTTTCGCCATCGTCAACGGCATGAGCGGCGGTGACCCGGCAAAAGGTCTCAGCTGGGGTGCCTTGATCTCCACCATCACTGGCCTGCTTATCGGCGTCATCATCGGCTTCACCACGGATTATTTCACTAATGACGAGCACGGGCCAGTCCGTCGAACCGCTGAAATCTCCGGTTCCGGCACTGGTTTGACCATCATCACCGGCTTCAGCTATGGCCTCATCTCCATCGCCCCGGCCATTCTCGGCATCGTCGCCGCCACCATCGCCTCCTACTTCACTTCCCAGGCTTTTGGCCTGCCCGGCATCTACGGCATCGGCGTCGCCGCCGTCGGCATGCTCTCCCTCACCGGCGTCATCGTCTCGAACGACGCATATGGACCGATCGTTGACAACGCCAAGGGCATCGCCGAAATGTCTGGCATGCCGCATGACGTGGTGGATCGCGCCGACACCCTCGATTCGGCCGGCAACACCGCCAAGGCGATCACCAAGGGCTTCTCGATCAGCGCCGCCGCCCTCACCGTACTGGCCATGTTCGCCGCCTATTGCGAAAGCATAACCCAGTATTCCGGCAAAGAACTGCTGCTCGATCTGATGGATCCGCTCGTCCTGTCCGGCGTTCTGCTTGGCTGCATCATCCCGGCGCTGTTCAGCGCCCAGCTGATGCTGGCGGTCACTAAAAACGCCTTCACCATGATCGAAGAAATCCGCCGCCAGTTCAAGGCCGAACCGGGCATTCTCAAAGGAACTGTCCTTCCTGACTACACGCAATGCGTGGCCATCGCCAGCTCCGGTGCGCTCAAAGCCCTGATCGGCCCGGCTTTCCTCGCCGTCATCTGCCCTCTTCTGGTCGGCTTCATCCTCGGCCCCGGAGCACTCGGCGGATTCCTCGGCGGCTCTATCTTTACCGGCGTCGTCTTCGCCCTCCTGATGTCCAATTCCGGCGGTTTGTGGGACAACGGTAAGAAATACATCGAGGCTGGAAACTTCGGCGGCTCCGGCTCGGAAGCCCACAAGGCAGCCGTCGTCGGCGACACAGTCGGCGATCCCTTCAAAGATACGGCCGGTCCCTCGCTCAACACCCTGATCACGGTCATGAGCCTGGTCGCCAGCCTCTTCGCGCCCCTGATCGCCGTCTATCACATCTTCGGATAAAAATTAACCACGGAAAGCACGGAAAGCACGGAAAACTTCGTGTCTTTTCGTGCTTTTTTGTTGTTAAAAAAATAGATCCTCAAGTCTGGAATCGGGATTATATTATCAGCATACTCGAATCCATCACATCAAAAAATATTCAAGGAGGCAACATTGAGCACCCGCAAAGCAAAGAGTGAAGCCTACAAGGCTGCCGGTGTGGACATTGATCTGGCAACTGATCTGCTGGCTGGTCTGAAGAGCCGTATTTCCAGCACTCGCCGTCCGGAGGTGCTGGCGCCGATCGGTGGTTTTGGCGGCATGTTCCGCATCGATCTGAACCGCTGGCGTCGTCCGGTACTGGTCACCAGCATTGATGGTGTTGGCACCAAACTGATGGTTGCCGCTAAAATGAACAAGCACACTACCGTCGGCCACGATATCGTCAATCACTGTATCAATGACATTGCCGTTCAGGGCGCCGAGCCAGTCTACTTCATGGATTATATCGGTATCGGAAAATTGCGCAGCCCGCTCTACGAGGAAGTGATTGGCGGCATTGCCGATGCCTGCAAAGCGCAGAATGTCGCCCTGCTTGGCGGGGAAACTGCGGAAATGCCCGGCATGTACGGAGATGATTACGACCTGGTCGGCTGCATCACCGGCATCGTCGAGGAAGACCAGATCATCAGCGGGGAAAACATCCGTCCGGGGCATATTGCCATCGCGCTGCGTTCCATCGGCTTGCATACCAATGGCTTCTCACTGGCGCGAAAAATCCTTTTTGATCAGGCCGGTTATACTGTTGACAGCACCCCCGATGAATTGGGAGGCATGTGTGTTGGCGAAGCTCTTTTGCAGCCGCATCGCTGCTACTGGCCGGCCATCCGCAAAGCGATGCAAACCCGCCTGCACCTCGATGGCATCGCCCATATCACCGGCGGTGGATTGTACGACAACGTCCCAAGGATCCTGCCGGATGATGTCATGGTTCGTTTCGAGGCGGCCAATATTCATGATGCTCCGCCAATCTTCAAGCTGCTGCAAAAATGCGGCAAGATCGACAACGAGGAAATGTACCGTGTCTTCAATATGGGCGTCGGCATGGTCTGGTTCGTCCCTGAACAGGAAGTCGGAATCGCCCTGGAAATCTGCCTGGGCGAAGGATTCGAAGCAGCCGTCGTTGGAAAAGTCTTCCCCGGCAACGGCAACGTCGATATCGTTTTTTAAGGGTACAGGGTGCAGGGTGCAGGGTAGTGCGTAGTGGCGTTGGGGACAGGCGTCTGCCCGTCCGACCCGTCCGACTTGTCCGACTTGTCCGACCTGTCCGACCCGTCCGACTTGTCCGACCTGCCTGCCCGTCCGACCCGTCCGACCCGTCCGACCTGTCCGACCCGTCCGACCCGTCCGACCTGCCCCCTGCACCCTGCACCCTGCCCCCCGCACCCTGCACCCTAGATACTTGTATCATGCCTGAACTTATCGAAGAATTCAAGCGGATTTTGAATGCCCGGAAAGCCGCCGGAAATGAAACCGTCTGGCTTTCGGAGCAAAATCGCAATCTGCTGCATGCAGCAATCCCGGCAAAACGGGTCACCGCACCCCCTGTCCCCTGCACCCTGCACCCTGCACCCCGCACCCCGCACCCCGCACCCTGCACCCTGCACCCTGCAGTATCCGTAGACAATTGCGACTGGGAGGAGCTGCATCAGGTCATGCTGAGCTGTCAGGCCTGTCCACTGGCGCAGGGGCGTAAAACCGTCGTCTGCGGCAACGGTTGTCCACAGGCGCGGCTTATGTTTATCGGCGAAGGTCCGGGAGAGGAAGAAGACAAGCAGGGCGTCGCCTTCGTTGGACGCGCAGGGCACATGCTGACCAATATGATCCTGGCCATGGGCTTCGACCGCAATTCAAACGCGCCCGAAAAAGCAGTCTATATTGCCAATATCGTCAAATGCAGACCGCCGGGAAACCGCAATCCCTCCGAACAAGAAGCAGCTGCCTGCCTCCCGTATTTACGCAGGCAGATCGAGCTGGTCAAACCGCAAGCCATCGTCCTGCTTGGCGCTGTGGCGCTGCGCTTTCTGCTCGGGAAAACCGGGATTACCCAGCGTCGCGGCACTTGGCTCGAATATCAGGGCATACCGGTCATGCCGACCTTTCACCCCGCTTATCTGTTGCGCTTCGAGGGACAGAAAACCTTGTTTGTCAGTGAAAAGCGCAAGGTTTGGAATGATCTGCAGCAGGTAATGCACTACCTGAAGCAATCTTCACCTTCAAACTAATAGTCCATTAATGTCATCGTCACATTTAAAATCTCCTGGTTTTATTGCCTACTTGGCAACCCAGTTTGGCGGCGCTTTCAATGACAACCTGTTCAAGCTGCTGCTGATCTGTTTCGCCACCAACCTGCTGGCTGGCAGCGGCCAGGACAAAATCTACGTCCCGCTCGCCGGTGCCCTCTTCATCCTGCCATTCCTGCTCTGCTCCTCCTACGCCGGCTACCTGGCGGACCGTTTCAGCAAAAAACAAGTCATGGTCGGTGCCAAAGTAGCCGAAATTGTCATCATGCTCGCCGGTCTGTTGCTGTTTCGCCTGCAAGCGATCAACCTTCTTCTGCTGGTGCTGTTCTGCATGGGTGCGCAAAGCGCTTTCTTCAGCCCCGCAAAATACGGCTTTATGCCGGAAACCCTGCCCGAGAGCGAACTCTCGAAGGGCAATGGGCTGAACCAACTTTTCACCTTTCTGGCGATCATCCTGGGTAGCTGGGCCGGCGGTGCCCTGACCGCCTGGAGCGGCGATAAACCGCACCTGGCGGCTATCTGGTGCGTCATCATCGCGGTCATCGGCACCCTGTTCAGCTTTGCCATCACCCCGACTCCCCCCGGCAATCCCAAAGCCACTTTCCGGCTGGACCCCTTGACCCCACACTGGCATACTTTCCTGGAAATGAAACGAGACCGACTCCTGCTGCTGAGCCTGCTGGGAAATTCCTACTTCTGGTTCCTGGGAGCACTCTTTCAGCTCACCATCGTCTTTTTTGCCAAGGAAACGTTGCACGGCGATGATCATCTGGTCGGATATCTGCAAGCCGCCGCCGCTCTTGGCATCGGCTTCGGCAGTCTTGCCGCCGGCTTCCTGTCCCGCAACAAAATCGAATATGGCCTGATCCTGCCCGGCGGCCTGCTGACCGCACTGTTCGCCCTGCTGCTGGGATTCTGGGGAAACACACGCCCGACCGCCTTCGTGTTTACAGCCGGACTCGGATTCTGCGGCGGATTCTTCCAGCTACCCCTGGTAACCTCGATCCAGAAACGCTCCCCGAAACGCTGTCTGGGACGCTACCTGGGCGCAGGAAACGCACTCGATTGCATCGCCATGATTGGCGCTTCGCTCGCTCAATGGCTCCTGCTTGGAGTCTGTCATTTCCGAGCCGAAACGGTTTTCGTCTGCATTGGACTGACAACCTTGGCTGTCCTGCTGATCATGGCAAAAAGAGCGCCTGACCTAATGAAGCGCTCCAGAAAACTCGCTTCGTCTCTTCTTGGACAGTCTACAATGCGTCAGTAGCGGAGAAATTCTGTCTGAACAACGAAAAGCACAAAAGGCCACGAAAAAATTTCATGGAAGTGGCTTTATCAGCAAGAATACGTCGTGCTTCCCATGAAATTTTTTCGTGTCCATTAGTGTCTTTAGTTGTAAAAAAGCCCCTGTCAC
This sequence comes from Lentisphaeria bacterium, assembly GCA_033809415.1. Taxonomy (GTDB): domain Bacteria; phylum Verrucomicrobiota; class Lentisphaeria; order Oligosphaerales; family Oligosphaeraceae; genus JAQVUB01. Next base: position 166 of record JAPXLT010000018.1, on the reverse strand, counting down.
CCGGTTTCATTGACACCTTACGGGTTTCTTGATATGGAGGTCACCACATGCACAAAGTTTATCGGATTGCGGCGGCGGTGCCGGTGCTCGAGGTTGCCAATCCACGCTACAACGCGGAGCGGATTATCGAGTTGTATCTGCAAGCGCAGCAACAAGGAGCCAGCAT
>JAPXLT010000017.1:0-31822 GCA_033809415.1 Lentisphaeria bacterium | reverse complement strand
GTTAGTGGCGAGTGGTTTGGTGCGGGGTGCGGGGTGCAGGGGGCAGGGGGCGGGGGGCGGGGGGCGGGGGGCGGGGGGCGGGGTGCGGGGGGCGGGGGGCGGGGGGCGGGGTGCGGGGTGCGGGGTGCGGGGTGCGGGGTGCGGGGTGCGGGGTGCGGGGTGCGGGGCGGGTTTAAATAGTGGTGCGGTCGGGACGGTTGCGTTACTTTTAAATCGTGCCATTTCATCCGTCAGAACACATCCCATAAAAAAAGTTCGTACTACTATCGCCCAAAATCTTCTTTTTTGGGAAAGATTTTTTATGGACGATGGACAGGGACAAGAATGGACACGATGGACGGAATGGACAAGAATGGACTGCTGAATGGACAATGGACAATGGACGATGGACAGAGATTATGTCGCGCCTTACAGGGCTAATCCCAACATCGCCGATCCGACTGATCCGTCGGAGAAACCAATAGGTCAGATCACAAATCCGCTTGCCCTCCCATCCGTCAGAGCAGCAACCACTATAAAAATTTTCCGCGCTTTCCGTGCTTTCCGTGGACAAAAAATGGGTTGTGGGCGTCAGCCCGCGCCAAGCCTTTTCGTGCCTTTTCGTTGTTAAAAAATGGGTTTCATTCAATCTCTGGCGATGGTCAGAATATTGACTTCGGCAGCGCCATTTTTGAGCAGGACGCGGGCAGATTCCTGCAAAGTATTTCCGGTGGTAAAGACATCATCGATCAGCAGGATCGATTGATTGCAGACTTGGGCTGCATTGTGGATTCGGAAGGCGTTTTTGAGGTTTTTGCTGCGTTCATCGCGTGAGAGTCCGGCCTGTTGCGAAGTGCGGCGTTTTCTGCACAGTGCATGGCATACGGGCAATTGCAGTCCTTTGCCGATGAATTCAGCCAACAGGGCGGCCTGATTGAAGCCGCGCTGCCAGAGTCGGCTCCAATGCAGCGGCACTGGGACGATAAGCTGCGGGCGGGCGGGTGCGCCATATTTGCGCCAGGCCTCGACCATTCGCGCCGCCAGAAACGGCACTAGGAAAGTCTGCTTTTGATATTTGAAGCGGTGCACGGCTTCCCGGGCCAGTCCTTGAAATGGAAAGGCGGACACGCCCCGGAACCAGGGATGCCCTCCCGCTTCCGAACACTGCCGACAGATATCAAGCAATCCATACCGACCGCGACTGCCACCGCAAAGTGGGCAGCGTTCATCAGATAATTGCGGAAGTGCCTTTTGGCAGTTTTCGCAGACTCCGCAGCCTGTTGCGAGTTCCTGTCGGCACAGCGGGCATATATGCGGTGCCAGAAAAGCATCGAGCGTTTCCCAGAGGAAACGCCCGCTCGTCCGCACGCTGCGCAGATACTGCTTCATTCCATCAGGTTGATCTCTTTCAAGAAATTTTTCTGTTTTCGCCAGTTCGGCATGACTTTCAGGAACAGGTCCAGAGCAACTTTCTGCCCGCAGAATTCGGCAATTTTCTGTATTGCGCGCCGCTTGATCTTTTTGATCATGCGTCCACCTTGACCGATGACGATCCCCTTATGGGCTTCCCGTTCGAGGATCAGGGTAGCATCAATCCGGATGCGGTTTTCTATGACCGTCCAGAGATTGATCACCACTGCGATACTGTGCGGGATTTCCTGTTGCAGCTCTTCCAGGAGCACTTCACGAATCAGCTCTGCGGCGACATCCCGCTCATAGGCATCAGTGAGATTTTCACGGTCAAAGAGAAACAATCCTTCAGGCAGCAGCTGTTTGATCCGTTGCAACAGATGATCTGCACTAGCCGCATCCGTGGCAATCAGCAACAAGCTCTCCGCTTCCGGAAGAATTTCCCGGTAAAATGCCAGGCTGGCTTCCTGTTGTGCAGGCGTCGCCACATCTGTCTTGTTGAGTACCAGCAAAACCGGTTTTCCGCAAAGCTTGGCCAATTCTGCGGCCATGCGGTCTTCCTCACCGGGTTCACGAGTCGGATCAAGCAGGCAGACGACAAGATCGGCATCCTCGAGCACCCGGTCGACCGACTGCGCCATCGCTTCATCGATCGCAATCTTTGTGCGGTGAACGCCGGGAGCATCCAGAAATAAAACCTGCGAATCTTCGTCATTATAGATGCCCAGCATCCGTTTTCGGGTCGTCTGAGGCTTATTCGAAACTGCTGCCAGGTGACAGCCAAGAAGCGTATTCAGCAAAGTCGATTTGCCGGTATTGGGACGGCCAAGCAAGGCCACGAAACCGGTCTTGCCTTTTTCCGGAAGATCAGATGAAACTGGGACAGGCATTTAAGGTTGTTCACTGAAAATACTGTTCAAATCAAACGAGGAATAACTTTCCAGGGCGAAGAGGGTTTTTGTGCGTTCGACTCCGGGCGCATTGACAATGACGTTGGTAATGATATCAGCAAGCTTCTCATTGCTGTCCACGCGAATTACCGCCACCAGATCGTATTCCCCGGCAACGATATGCACTTCCGTCACCCCAGGATTTTTCTGCAGGGCCTTGACGGTTTCATGAACTTTCCGGTCAACAATGCTGATCAATACAAATGCGGTGACCATGCTGCCTCCTGCGACAATGGTGAATTATTCTTTACACTCTGACTATGTAAAAAGCTAATTTATGCCTGTAATTGACAGCTTGCAAGTGCCAGACTGTGAAATCATAACAAATCATGGAGTCTCCAAGACTTTCTATGATTCTGCTTCCAGCAACTTGCATATACGGGAATTTTCGGATATGATAGAGGGTGCAGGGGGCAGGGGGCAGGGGACAGGGGGCAGGCGTCGGACGGGTCGGACGGGTCGGACGGGTCGGACGGGTCGGACAGGTCGGACGGGTCGGACGTTGTGGACATTGTGGACAGGACACGAACGCCCACAACGCTCCCCCTGCACCCTAACCTGCACCCTTCACCCTGCACCCTTCACCCTGCACCCTAACCTGCCCCCTGCACCCTGCACCCTGCACCCTAACCTGCACCCTAACCTGCACCCTGCACCCTGCCCCCTGCACCCTGCACCCTGCACCCTTCCTTATGCGCCAAGCCACACAGAACATCATGAATACTTCTCCGGCCTTTTGGCAGTTCTGCTGTTTTGCCTCCGGGGCGGCTGCTGGTGCCTGTCACCTAAGCGATTTCCTTCTGGTGCTTTCGGCGTTCGGCATTTTTTTCTGTTGTTGGCTAGGCAGAGCCACGTTCATCCGGCATTGCAGTGCCTTGTTTTTGGCGATTGCCGGCTATGCTTGGGCTTGTCTTTTTCTGGCTTGCCCCTGGCAGACATATTTGCGGCACATGCCACGCCGGGAGGGATACGCGCAATTGTATCTGCGCATTTGTGAAGCACCCGCCCTGCCCCCAGAATTGCAGGAACTCAGCAGCGGACGCGAAAAATGGCATGCGGAAATTCTGGCAATGCGGAATCACCTGAACAGCACGTGGCAGCCAGCCGCCGGAAAAGTCCTGTTGCGAAGCAGCAAAGCGATGCGCGAACAACTGCAGCAACTCGAACTCGGAGAAATGCTGATCGGAGAAGGCTGCCTGCTGCTGCCGCCAGCTGAAAATTCTTCCGGGGGATATTATGGACGCTATCTGCAGATCCTTGGTATCCAGCGGATATTTTTGTTACGGGCAATCAACCACAAGATGGGGATTGATACCGGGATGCAGATGAGAATCGCCCGATGGCTTCAGAAAATTCGCGGGGTTCTGGCCATTCGCCTGGTATCGGGTCTCGATCATCCTGATGCAGCCAGGATGCTGCTGGCTCTGGGATTGGGCATGAGCGGACTGCTCAGAGCCGAAACCAACCAGCGCTTCATCCGCTCAGGCACCATCCATATATTTTCCATATCCGGGTTGCATGTCGGCATGGTCGTTTTACTGGCGGAAAGCTTTTTCCGCAGTTGCGGCCTGGGATTGCGCCTGCGCTGGTTTCTGCTGGTACCTGTACTGCTGGGTTATCTATTATTGACCGGGACTTCGCCATCTGTACTACGGGCATTTTATATGAGTCTGCTTTGCCTCTATGCCTGCTGGCGCTTCCGTCCACCATCCGCCTTGAATAGCCTGGGTTTCAGCGGCTTGCTGGCGCTGATCGGCAATCCGCTATATATCCTGCACAGCGGGTTCCTGTATTCTTATCTAATTGTCGCAGTATTGATTCTGGGCTGGGGTTCCATCCGGGAAATGAAGGCTGTACTGCTGGAAAGACGGCGTTGGATTCCGCGCAAATATCAGGGTTGGCATCATCTCGAGGGCACCCTTGCAAACTTGGCTGCGGCTCTGGCCAGTTCAGCGTTGGCCTGGATAGGCAGTGCAGGGATCACATTGCGCATCAATGGGCAGCTATGCCTGCTTTCGCCACTGGTCAATCTGCCCCTGGGCACCACCGTTTTTCTGATCCTTGCCTTCTGTCCCTTGAAGCTATTGCTGGCCTTCACATGCCCGGCGGCGCAGAAAATCAGCAACGGCATCGCAAAGGTTCTGCTCAACAGCCTGCAATTCTGGGCGGAAACTGCGTCAGATTCATTGTTGACCTGGAATGCAGTGCCCTTCAGCAATCTCGAGAATTTCCTGTACCACCTCGCCCTTGGACTCTGGCTGCTGATCATCACTGCAAAGTACCAGGAGAAACAAAGGAACGACCTGGCCGGGCAGCAATCATGCTCCACATACGATCAGAAAAACTCGTCGCAGACTTTATCGAGGCAATAGGCACCTTCGACGATTGGTTCACGGGACATCCAGCGTCCGTTGGTGAAGTCTGGGATGGGCACCGGCATACTGCCCATGGCGACGGAGTCCTCGCTGAGGCAGGTGATAGCCATCCAGGCAGCCGTGTCATAGACATCGATCGGGGTCTGGCAGTTTTGCTGCACGGCTTCCACAAAAGCCCGCAACACCAGCCAGTCCATGCCGCCATGTCCACCTTTGACACCTTCCTGGCGGAAGCGCTTCCAGAGAGGATGCTCATATTCTTCATAATATTTGTTGAGGTCTTCCCAGACATGCGGTTCTTTGCTGAGGTCCTCCAGATAAACTCCGTGCTTATCCTCCATCCAGATGCCTTTCGTTCCCTGCAATAGATTTCCACGGCTGTAGGGACGCGGCAGGCTCGTGTCATGGAACAAGACGATCGTTTCGCCGTGTGCGCACTTGATGACTGTGGTGACCACATCACCCTGGGCAAACTGGAAATCCGCCAGGTCGTAATCGGCACCTTTATGCTTGTGCATCCAGGCATTCAGACCACGCGATTTCGAAGCTGTCGAGGTCAGCGACAACATCCGGTTGCCGCGATTAATATTCAGATATTTGGCAATCGGCCCCAGATCATGGGTCGGATAGACATCCCCGTTCCGATGCATGTAATTCTCCAGACGGTAATGGCGATTTTCGCGCCCTTGGCAGACTTCATCGCGCAGGTCATGCCGATAGCCGCCTTCGGCATGGATCAATTCGCCGAAAAGTCCTTTTTTGACCATGTTGAGTATGGTCATCTCCTCCTGCCCGTAACAGCAGTTTTCCAGCAGCATGCAGGGTTTTCCGGTACGTTCCGAGGTGCGCACCAGGTTCCAGCACTGTTCGATCGAGGTCGCCCCGCCAACTTCAGTGGCGGCATATTTTCCGGCTTCCATGGTATCCAGGCATATTTGCGCATGCGAAGTCCAAGAGGATGGTGTAATCACCGCATCCAACTCCGGGTCCTCGAGCAGCCGCCGGTAATCAGTTGCTGCATTTGGTGCCTTTCCGTAGACATCCTGCACCTGCTTCGCCGCTTTCTCGAGGCGGTCGGAATAGCGGTCGGAAACGCCGGTCACGCGCACATCTTCCATCTCCAGCAACAAGCCCAGCAGGCCGCTTCCACGACCGCTGACACCAACCATGGCGACATGAATTTGATCTTTACTCATGAAAAAAACTGAATCCTTCTCTACTTGTATGTTGAATATGAAAAAACAAACGATGACTGGACGTGGACTGACCGCCACAACCTATTTTTTGTCCACGGAAAGCACGGAAAGCGCGGAAAATTTTTTAGGGGTTGCTGCTTCGACGGATGGAATGGCACGCGAATTTATGATCTGGTCTATTGGTTTCTCCGACTGATCAGTCGGATCGGACGAATCGGTACAATGCTTTACGCCGTAGGCGTTTAACCATGCTTAACCCCTGGCTTTAGCCTGGGGTGAGGAACCCACCCAAGGACAGTGCCTTGTAAAGGCACCACAAGCAGACGGATCATCTTGACAAGTGATTGTATGCCAATGACTTGGATATTGCTTTTCTGAAAAATCTTTCCCAAAAAAGAAAAAATCGAGTGATAGTAGTACGAAAATTTCTGCCCTCTTACGTCACCGTTTTTGAAGCCATGTGACAATCCTCCTGTCGTGATTTACCGCATGTTTTCGCCTTGAAATCAAAGTTCAGAATGCTTCTCGCGGGAGTTTTAAAATAGTTTTTTGCAGTAAGCATCACCGGATCAATGTCGGAGAAAATATCAAACATTTCACAGAAGAATTCCTTGCGTATATCTTCAAACTGATGCACCGGGTACGCCTCGAGTGCCTGTGCGAAGATTTCAGGCGACCATGCGGCGATCGCTTCGGATTGCAGCCTTTGAAATTCCGACAAAGAAGCGGTCAAACCATAAAATGGTTCTGGTATGTATTGATTTGCTACAGGAGTAATGTTTTTCCCGTTGATATCCATCGTGTACTCGAGCGGCATCTCACTGCCAAAGCCGTAAACAGCATTGCCGTTGGGACGGGAAGCGACAATGCGCATCTCACTGTATCCGCCCAACGCCTGGAATATCCGGATGGTTATATCGGTTTTATTTATGGCAAACAGCGGATCAGCTCCGCTCCAATCGACTTTTGATGGTTGCTTTGAAAACTCGATAAACTTCCGGAATTTTTCAGCGATATCGCTACGCCATTGATCGCCAGATGCCAGCGGATCAAAATTTTTTACGCCAGCAAGATTTTGTTTCTGCACTTGAAGTGTAAAATCCCTGAAAATATGCGCCAGCCCGTCACCTTCGGTTGAGAAGACTATTTTATTGCCATTCCGGAACATTGTTGCCAGCATGATCAGGGCATTGGTTATGTTGGTACGGACTTTTTCAGATGGATGGTTTATTTTGACCGGCTTCCAGCCATCAGTAAGATGTTGCGGCAGTATTTCCGTATAAAGGTCCCTGCCGTTTTTTTCCCCGCGGAGAATATATGACAGATGGTTTATCCCTGCGGCGACCACATTCCAAGCCGGATCATAAGCGTCTTTGCCGCACAGCCTGGTCAGATCGTAGCGGTGATTGTTGAAGCCACCGCAAATACCGAGAGCTTTGATTTTTGTATGGGTGTTTACCAGATGGGAATAAACAGCCACCGGATTGGGAAATATCAGCATCAAGGCATCCGGAGAATGCTTTTCCAGTTTTCTGGCAATATCATATATTGTCCTGCCCAAGCGTAAAGAGAGAAAAGCGCCTTGCACACTTAGGTTGTCACTGGCGTAATATCCGTAACGGTCGCCAACGATTTTTGACTGCATGGTTGACGGCTCGCTGCACGCCGCCATCGTGAGATAGAGCACGTCAATATCCTTCAGCGAACTGTCAAGATCATCGGTCCAAATGACTTGGCAGTTGACATTGTTATATTCCGGACAGGCCAGAATCATTTTCCCGACTGCCTCGGCGCGCTCGAGCGACAGGTCCATCAGACGCACCTCTCCATTGCGGAAAAATTCCGGCACCTCCGAAAAAATCCCTCGCAGGATTGGCAACAATCTCAACGAGCCGCCACCGATAAATGTGACTTTCATGGCGTTTTCCCCTTAATCAAACCATTGACGGTTGACTATTTTCGTGTCCTTTTGTGTCTTTTCGTTGTTAAAAATACTGTTTTCAGGCAATAACATCGAGAGCCGCCTGGACATTACCCAGGGGGGCGCTGACCTGAACTCCGGCTACCATTTCCCGTATCTGTGCTATGGCTTCGCGGGCGATCTGAATGCCGGTGGCGAGTTGCTCTTCGCGCGTTTCAACTTTTTCAATACGCTGAATAATATGATCGGGCACAACAACCCCAGGAACCTCGTTTTTCATGAAGAGGGCATTGCGCAGACTGGCCAGCGGCCAGATGCCGGCAATTACCGGAACCTTCAGCGATTCAATGGCTTTGATGAAGCGTTCCAACGCTGCCGGATCAAACACCGGCTGTGTAGTGACAAATTCGGCGCCGGCCTCGACTTTGCGGTAAAGCCGGTCGATTTCGCGTTTGAAATCGATGGCGTTAGGGTCTGCGCCGACTCCGATGACGGCAGCAGTTGGCGGTTGGATAGCCTGTCCGCCAAGATCAATGCCCTGATTAAGGTGTTTCTGCAAGCTGACCAGGCCAATCGCATCCGTATCGAACACACCGGAAGCAAAGCCATAGCCGCCCAATTTTGGGGGATCGCCGGTGATGAACATGAAATTATGCAAACCGTATGCGGCGCAGCCAAGCAGATCTGCCTGCAAGGCAAGAAAGTTGCGGTCTCGGCAGCACACATGCAGCACCGTCTCGACCCCGGTCAATTCCTGGAGTTTCAAGGCGGTAACTAGTGCTGAAAGACGCGGCGCGGCGCGGGGACCATCGGGGATATTGATGGCATCGACGCCGTGCTCCTTGCAAAGTTGTCCGCTGGCGATGATTTTGCTGGTATCCCACCCCCGGGGCGGAGTGATCTCGACGGTCGTCACCCATTCGCCACGAGCCAGTTTCGCACCAAGGGCGGACTTGCTCTCGAGGCTTTTTTCCGGACAGGGAACAGCCTTTCCGCTGTCCGCCGGCTTCACTTGAATGTCCGCTTTGTATTTGCCAAGAGGTTTGACCGAGCGCGCCAGGTCTTGGATGTGTTCCGGGGTCGTTCCGCAGCAACCGCCTACCGCACGCGCACCGAGGTTGACGTAGCGTACCGCATAGGTGCTCAAATATTCCGGGCTGCACAGGTAGAGTTGACGATTGTCGATTTTACGAGGCGTACCGGCATTGGGTTGGACAATGATCGGCAGTGAAATCAGCAAGCGCGCCGCTTCGAGCGCCTCGAGCATGCGCGCCGGCCCCAGCCCGCAATTCAGCCCTAGGGCAAACGGTTCGGGCAAATCGGATTCCTCCTTCTGCAAACGATGTGCCACCAGTTCGGCAATCTCGCCGCCGTCGGGAATTGCATGCGAAAGGACAAAGGGGGTACCTTCAGGCAGAAGGGTCATGGTCATGCTGGCAATCAAAGCCGCCTTGCGGTCGGGCAATGTTTCAAAGATCAGGAAATCGGCGCCGCCTTCGATCAAGGCGTGCGCCTGTTCAGCCAGAATATCGGCGGCCTCTTCGAGAGTGCATTCTTCCTGCGCGGCCTGTCCCAGGGGGCCGATCGAACCAGCCAGCAGAATCCGGCGTTGCAGAGCCAGCCCGGCGACGCTCTCCTTCATCAGCGCGACCGCTTTTTGATTGATTGCCGAAACCTTGTCCGCCAAACCGAATTTTTTCAGGGCAAGACGGTTGGCGCCATAGGAGTTACTGGTCAGCACGTCTGCCCCGGCCCGCAGGTAATCTTGGTGGATTTCCATGACCAGGCGGGGATCGGAAAGGCAGAGTTCATCGTAGCACCGGTTGGTAAAAATATGCCGACGGTACAGTTCGGTGCCCATGGCTCCGTCAAAAATAAGAAGTTCCCGGTTGAAGAGATCAGTTAATTCAGTATTGTTCATAGCAAAAATTCAGGGAATGCGTCAGTCTTCTGTAGTACAGGGGGCAGGGGGCAGGCGTCGGACAGGTCGGACAGGTCGGACAAGCCAGACAGGTCGGACAAGTCAGACAGGTCGGACAGGTCGGACGTTGTGGACAGGACACGAACGCCCACAACGCTCCCCCTGCACCCTGCACCCTGCACCCTATTTACGGCCGGGCTGCCGCGCGTTCAGCGAAGGATTTCAGGATTTGCTGAGCCAGGGGTTTAATCATTTTGATATCCTCGCCTGTCAACTCACAGCTGAAAGCCGCAAAATTGCCATCGAGAGTGGTTCCCATGGTCTTCAGCATGGGCAGTTCCGGACCAGCGTTCTGGGTCAGGTACATCCGTCCCATGCCCATGAAAAAGCCGTCCAGTAGCATGGACTTCCCCATGCTGGCAGACTGCGGCGAGGAGAATTCAAGCCCTACCTGCATAGTAATCTTTGTCCCGGCCTGCATGGTGAGAGTCATGCAGATGATCTCTTCCAGGGTTGGTGCTAGCGGTGAATCAGGAGCATGCGTCTGCATTGCGGCACGGATATTGTTATCTGGTGCAAAAAGCAGATAGAACTGGTTTCCGGCGGGGATTTTCGCCCGTGCCGCCTGCAAGACAGGATTCAGCGGATACGGGGGGATCTGCCTACGGGCTTTGGCTGCGGCAGTCTGCAAGATTTTGGATTCTCCAATCATCAACACTTTGTTGCCATGGAAAAAAGCGATGGAACAGGCCGGCATATTCGGGTAGGTGATGGTCAGTATCTCCTGCTCTGAATCAAAGGTGCTGTCGAATTTCAAATTCTGCGCTTTTCCCTCTTCGATAATCAGGGTGCTGGCTTCTTCCGGTGAAAAGGGGACGTTGAGTTCGTAAACAATCAAATATTTGATGTTTTTCCATCCTTGCTTCGGATCAGTAACCGCAAGGGACCAGTCTGCACAAAATTGCGACCGCTTCACCGTTGAAAAATCCCGCATCGGCATTTTTTCAATAATGGCATACGCAGCTTTCAGAATGGTAGGAAGCTTGTCCAGGTCAGCGGGATCACCGAATTGCTCCTTCAACCACGGAGCAAACAGCGCGTTATCAGCCAACGCTGCATTTTCACAATAGACCACCTGTTGGCAATCCGCCAGAATACCGGCGTTGAAAATTTGTTCAACGCTCGGAGCGCAATGAGCAGCAAAGGCAGCAAGCAAAAGGCAGATTGACAGACAACGCATAGAATTCCTCTCTGATTTCGGAAGCCGACCTTGGAAATGCCTTCAGAATATATCGCGGTAAATGGCATATCTAAAATTTATCCCGTTTTTGACAAAAAACAAACGTATGACTATAGCAATAGACAAAATAAGGCAATACGGAATAATGGGTCTGTAGTGCAGCGTGCGTAGTGCGGGTCAGACGTGGTGGACAATGTGGACAAATGGACTGTGTAGACAAGACAAGCCCGCCCCACGACAGTCAGAATAATCACAACCGGGACGGTTGCACTACTTTTAAACCTGCGCCCCTGCACCCGTTCCCAACGCACTACACACCCCGTTCCACTGATCCCTGTACTACAAAGGCATTACACCTCGCCCAAAAAGATAATCCGGGCACATTTTATCCGTGTTTTGTAGTCTGATCTGTTGTTTTCTCCGATTGCCTGATGTTTTTGGCGGTTGTTTCTCTTCGTTGAACCGCCAAGACGCCAAGAACACCAAGGGGACGTTTTAGCATCAAAAATCTGCGTAATCTGCGGATAAAACGAATCATTGAAGAACTGCATCTTCACGTTAAGGGGGATTATAGTATAGGCGGCACTGGTCAGAGGATTTATTAACAGGAGAAAATACGCATGGATGCAATTTCATTTTACGGGTTTTGCAACGGGAAGACATACAGCATCGAGTCAGGAGCTGAAAACAATGGGCCCTTCGAGTTCAGCATGGAGAGCATTCCTGACGGGAATTTCCGCCGGGTAAAAGCTACTTTGCGCAATTGTTCGACTGCGCCTCTTGTCTTCCATCGCGCCTTTGTCCGGGTGACGCTGCCACCGGGGCCCTGGGAGGTTTTTGCGCAATATAACCGCTGGGGCAACGAGGACAACGGGCGCTGGTCTCCGCTGAACGGCCAAGGCGTCCTATTAGGACATCTTCATGGTCGCACGACCGAAGGAAACACCCCGTTTTGTGCAGTACGTCAAATTGGCCACAATGAAGGGATCAACTTTCATATCTATCCAATCGGCAACTGGCGAATCCGAATTCTGCCATTAGTGTATAGCAATTCTGAACCAGCTGTGGCTGTCGATCTGGGAATGTCTGACGAGGAGCTGGCTTTCCCGCTTCAGCCAGGCGAACAGTGGAAGCTGCCAGAGATACTCATTCACCATTTCGATGATTTTGAAAAATCGAGCGGCGAGCTGCACCGCTATTTACTCGAGGATCCGCAAATATCTCGTCGGCAACTCCCAGTGGCCTTCAATACCTGGTTTGACCGCTTTGACAACTTGAAGGTGCCGCATCTGCTCGAAGACCTGGCCGCCGCCAAAGAAGTCGGCTGCGAGGCATTTGTAGTTGATGCGGGCTGGTTCGGTGGCGAGATACCAGGCTGGTTCCTGTGCATCGGCAACTGGCAGGAAAAGACAAAAATTGCCTTCCAGGGGAAAATGAAGGACTTCGCCGATAAAGTCCGGGAGGCCGGCCTGGCTTTCGGCGTCTGGATGGAACCTGAGCGCATTCATCCTGACATTGCCATAGTGAAAGAGCATCCGGACTGGTTTGTTTTCATTCCGGAGACCGGTTTCATGCGTTATAAGCTTGAACTGCCCGAAGCTGCCGCCTATTTCGAAAGTGAGATCGAGCGGCTGATCAATACCTATGACCTGGGGTATATGAAAACCGACATGAACGCCGAACTGGGTTCCGATGAAACCGGCTGTGAACTGTACAACTATCAAAGCACTTTCTATGCCATCATCGACCGCATCCGGAAACGCCATCCGGACTTCATCCTGGAAAATTGCGCCAGCGGCGCACTCCGCACCGACCTCGAGACCATGCGCCATTTCGACGTGCATTTCCCCAGCGACAATGTCAATCCATGGACGATGTTCGGTACGATGCGCGGACTTTGGCGGCGCGCATTGCCGGGGCGCATCATGCGCTGGACGGCAGTCTGCGAATGGAAGGAGGGCCTCCCCTTCTTTGAAGGGAAACGCCCAGGGATCGTAATACCTGGCGAAGCTACCTGGGAGGAATATGAATTCGCCGACCTCGAATCCGTCCTGATCGCTAATTTTTCAGGCGGGTTGTATGGCTTTACCGGAGATATTGCCAGCCTTGGAGTCGAGAGCCGGAAACTGGTCGCCAAATATATCGACCTGTTCAAGCGCAAACGGGAGTTCATGGCCCAGGCGGCCACGCATTGGCTCGAAGACGGCGAACGCTTCAAGGTCATCGAGTTCGAACACGACCACGAGGCGATCATCGAAATCTTTTATCATCCAGCCGATGCCGTCTCAGAACGCATCATCCGTCCCGTCAAGCTTGATCCAAAGGCAATGTATTGCATCGGACAGAAGACCTGCTCCGGCGCCGAACTGATGAAAGACGGATTCCCAGTCGCCCTCGAGAAGAACATGCATTGGAAGTGGCGCGCAAAAATGATCCTGCTCGAACCGCAGCAATAGGGTGCATTGCTAGTTGCATCTGGCTAAAAACACCGTGACAAGAACGGTATGACTCCACCGCTCCTGAAGATTTGTGAAAGATTTTCAAAAAAAGATGCGCAAGTTTCTGACCCTGAAGCTCTTTCCCTTTTTTGAGAATCTTTTTTGAGTCTTCGGTGGTGGAAGAGGGAAGCCGGCTTCATGCCGGCGAGCCGCCGGCGCTCCATATCGCCTCCGACACAATTACGTAAAGCCGACCTTGGCACACAGGAATTTCGCCAGAGCAGGCTTATCCATCGTAGCAACAACCCCTATAAAAAATTTCGCGCCTTTTCGTGTATTTCGTTGTTAAAAAATAGGTTGTGGGCGGTATCAGGCGAAGTATTCGACTCCTGCGGTGAAGATTCCCTGGTTTTTATCTCCGGGGATATTAATTGCGATATGGGGATTGAGGCTGCGTTCACTGTGTCCCATTTTGCCGAGGACTCGTCCGTCGGGGCTGGTAATTCCTTCGACTGCGCAGACCGAGCCATTGGGATTCCACGGCATCGAGCTGGCGGGGCGTCCATCCAAGTCGGCATACTGGAAAGCGATCTGCCCGTTGGCGAACAGTTGCTGTACCTGTTCCTGGTTGGCATGGAAGCGTCCTTCGCCGTGCGAGACAGGCATTGCATGCACCTGACCGACAGTAGCGTGCTTGAGCCAAGGCGACATGGTCGAGGTCACAACCGTATTCACGGTGGTGGCGACATGGCGTCCGAGGTTGTTAAAGGTCAGCGTAGGATCATCCGGTTCGAGAGCAGAGCGGATTTCTCCGTAGGGAACCAAGCCCAGTTTTATCAGCGCCTGGAAACCATCGCAGATGCCCAGCACCAGGCCATCACGATCCTGAAGCAAGCGCATCATCGCCTCGGATATCTGCGGCTTGCGAAAAACTGTCGTGATGAATTTGGCGGAACCATCGGGTTCAGCACCGCCGGATGCACCGCCGGGAAAGGCAACGATCTGTGCCTGTTCGATGCCTTTGACAATATCAGCGATGGAATCCTCGATATCCTCAACCTCGAGGTTCCGGAGCAGCACTGTCTCGATAATGGCGCCTGCCCTCTGGAAAGCTTGAGCCGTCTCGAATTCGCAGTGGGTTCCTGGAAAGACAGGAATCAACACCCGAGGCTGGGCAGTTTTGACGCCAGCATGCACCTTGCGCTTTTTGTTGCAAGGATGCCAGGAAACCTGCGATGATATCGGAAGAGTAGTCGGGAAAATATTCTCGAGTGTTTTTTGCCAAGCATCGACGGCTTCCTGCAACTCGAGGATCATGCTATTGCAGATGATAAGGGGAGCTGCGCTGGTCGCTCCCAACGGCAATACTCCCGGCAGGGGTTCTTCAGACTCGATGATGATGGCACCGTACTCCGGACGGAAGAGTTCCTCCGGACGCCAGTCTGAATCGATGGCCACGCCCAGCCAGTTGCCGAAACACATCTTCGAGAGCGTCGCCGCAATTCCCCCATAACCAACCGTATGGGCGGCAAGCACCTCGCCATCCTCGATCCATTCCCGCAATTGCTGGTATTGATTGCGCAACTGTGCAAAATCCGGAAGGAAGGAAGCGTCGCGTTTGACCGGCAAGATACCGACCGCATGCCCGGAGCCTTTGAACTCCGGACTGATCACCTTGTCGGCCTGCGCAGCTGTCACTGCAAAAGCCACCAAGGTGGGAGGCACCGACAAGTCATTGAAGGAACCAGACATCGAGTCCTTGCCGCCAATAGACGCCGTGCCGAACTCGAGCTGCCCACGCAAACCGCCCAGTAGAGCCGCCAGCGGTTTGCCCCAACGGGCAGGCTCATCGCCAAGGCGTTCGAAGTATTCCTGGAAGGACATGCGTACCTGCCGGACATCCCCGCCTGCGGCGGCAATCTTCGCATTGGCCTCGACGACTGCATAGAGGGCGCCGTGATAGGGACTCCAGGAACTAAGCTGCGGATCGTACCCGTGACTCATCAGGGTGCAGGTATTTGTCTGACCATCGACCGGCAGCTTTGCAGCCATCACCTCATTTGGAGTTAAACGTTTTTTGCCACCCCAAGGGCTGAGAACTGTTGCCGCGCCGACAGTAGCGTCAAAACGCTCGCTGAGACCCTTCTGAGAACAGACATTCAGATCAGCCAGATTTGACAACCAGGCTTCCTTCAAGTCGGAAATATCACGGTCAAGGAATGGATTCGCCGCACGCTCCGGCAGATTCACCTTGGCAGTTGCATGCTGCCGGACACCGTTGGTATCGAGGAAGGAGCGCGCCAGATCGACAATCGTCTTTCCGCGCCAGTGCATGCGCAGGCGCGGCTCCGAGGAGACTCTGGCAACCACGGTCGCCTCGAGATTCTCGGCACGGGCCATTTGCAGTGCTGCCGGCAAGTCTGCTGGAGAAATCACTGCGGCCATGCGTTCCTGTGATTCCGAGATAGCCAACTCGGTACCATCCAGCCCTTCATATTTGCATGGAACTGCATCCAGATCGACGGCCAAACCGGCGGCGAGTTCGCCAATAGCTACGCAGACTCCGCCCGCCCCGAAATCATTGCAGCGTTTCACCAGCCGGGCAAACTCCGCCTGCCTGAAAAGCCGCTGAATATTGCGCTCGATCAAGGGATTCCCCTTTTGCACTTCAGCGCCGCAGGTTTGCAGGGATTCATCCGTATGCGCCTTCGAGGAACCCGTTGCTCCGCCGCAGCCATCCCGACCAGTTCGTCCGCCGATCAGCAGGATCATGTCGCCGGGTTCGGGTTGCGCTCTGCGGACGTTGCTCTGCGGGGCTGCTGCAACAATGGCACCCAGTTCCATGCGCTTTGCAACAAAGCCCGGATGATAATATTCCTGCACTTTTCCAGCAGACAGACCGATCTGATTGCCGTAGGAGGAGTAGCCTGCTGCGGCAGCGCGGGTGATCTGACGTTGCGGCAGTTTTCCGGGCAATGTTTCGTCGATCGGGGTATGCGGATTGCCGGCGCCGGTGATCCGCATGGCTTGATAAGCGTAGGAACGCCCTGAAAGTGGATCGCGGATTGCGCCGCCCAAGCAGGTGGATGCGCCGCCGAATGGTTCTATTTCCGTAGGATGATTATGGGTTTCATTCTTGAACATAATCAGCCAGGGTTCGACTTTGCCGTCAATATCGGCGTCTATGATGATCGAACAAGCATTGACTTCTTCGGAAGCATCGAGATTGTCCAGCTTGCCCTGGCGTTTCAACTCACGTGCGCCAATCGTCGCCAGGTCCATCAAAGAGAGGTCACGGTTCGCACGCCCCAGACTGTCTCGCAATTCGAGATAACGCTGGTAATCGGCGCGAATGGGCGCGGTCAGCGGATCATCCGGAAAATCGACCTGGTCAATGATCGTATGAAAAGTCGTATGGCGACAATGATCAGACCAATACGTATCAATCACTCGCAACTCCGTATAGCTCGGGGCACGCTTTTCTTCATCGCGGAAATATTTCTGGCAAAAGGCGAGGTCTTCGTAGCTCATGGCTAGACCAAGCTGGGAAATCATTGCCTCAAGGCCGACCTTGTCCAGCTGCAGAAAATCCTCGAGGATCGCAACATCGGGAGGAGTCTCCGCCTGCATTTGCAGAGTCTCCGGTTTCTTCGGAGCGGCTTCCCGGCATTCGACTGGATTAATCAGGTGATTTTTGATTTTCTGCAACTGTTCCGAAGAGATTTCTCCGGAGAATGCATAGACCGTTGCGACACGCACCAGGGGGCGTTCTTTGCAGGTCAGAAGCTGTATGCACTGTGCGGCTGAATCTGCGCGCTGATCATATTGCCCGGGCAGAAGTTCCACGGCAAATACGGTTGCGGAAAGTTCCGGGAGCTGTTCGTCATAGACAAAATCGCAATTTGGTTCGGAGAGGATGCTGTCGCGCGCGGCGATATATTCGCTGTCTTCGAGTCCTGAGAGGTCATAACGTTTGAAGAGACGCAGCTCTTGCAAGCTGCCGAGTCCCAGAATATCCCGCAGTTCGGACAACAAATGTCTGGCTTCCACATCAAAACCGGGACGCTTCTCAACAAATACACGGCGTACCAAACTCATTCCTGTTCTCCAATTTTTAGAAAAAAGACCGCAACAACAATGTCGCGTGCATTAATATAAGTTTTTTAACCACGAACTACACGAAAAAACACAAAATTTTTTGTTGTGGACATTGTGGACAGGGTGGACATTGTGGACGGGGTGGACAAATGCACCCTGCACCCCGCACCCCCCCTGCCCCCTGCACCCTGCCCCCTGCCCCCTGTCCCCTGTCCCCTGCACCCTAAGTTAAAAAGTGTCGATTGACGGTGGCAATGCCGCTGAGCAGTGATCCGACAATGCCGACCAGGCCCTGATCCGTACCACAAAGAAACAGATTTTTCAGGGAGCAGGTTCCATTGCTGAATTTATCCGGACTGCCATAGATGCTGCCATTCAGGCGTCCGGTGTAACGAAAAATCGTCTTTGGCGTCATCACTTCAGCGGAAAGGATGGACTCTGCCAGCTCGGGCCAGGAAGCGGCAAGAATCTCTTTTTGACGCGCCAGCACTGTCTCTTTCGCTTTCAGGTTGGCTTCCGGGGTAAGATTCAACCAATACGTCGGATTTGCCAGATGGGTCATTCGCAAATGCCGGGCAGCTGGAATTTCCTCACAGCCCTGGTAATTTCCGGGCATGCAATAGACTTGGCTGTCAAAATCTACAGGAGTTTCCGGCGGGGCATAGCGGAAAACAGCTTTTTCGTTGCGGAAAAGCGTACATGCCTTTATGCCAAAACTGGCTGGAGGCTGCGCGAGTGTGAAGATGGTTTCCAGAAATCCGATCTGACCGGGTCTGGCGGCGAGCCATTCCGGTAGTGGGATATTGCAGAGGGTAGCTGTTTCCCGTGCGCCAATGCAGGAAATAAACGTTTCGGCCTGATGCGTTTGCCCCTTGTCATCGGTAACGGATGTTATCCGCTGTCCATCCCCATGAATCTCGGCAATCCCATTATTCAGGGTCAACTCACCCCCGGCGGAACGGATCCGCTCGACGAGAGTTTGGATCAGCCCTTTCATGCCTACCTTTGGACGCGAAAAGCCCTCAAGGTAAATACTGTGAAACATGATGCAGAACTGCTTGAAATCCATATCCTCGACACAGGGATTCCCATAATACATCAGCGGCATAAACAAGATGTCTCGCAATTGCCTCGAAGTCAGATATGAAGAAACTACCTCTTGGGCTGACTGAAATGGCGCCTGCGAGGCAAAATAATCCGAATGCCGGATGTGTTCCAACAGGCGCTGGAAACCATCGGCCTGATCTGGAAAATTCCTGGTGATTTCATTGCTGAATGCGGCAAAGTCATTATTCAGGCACAGTTGCTGACCGGGAAACTCGATCAGGGAATACGTTTGCGGGCACAATTCGAGGACGTCGCGGCGCAGGCGCAACTGTCGAAGCATCATATTTAAAGGTGCACTGCGATGTGATGCCGGAACATAATTGGTCAGGGCATGCAACCCGACATCGATTACCTCACCATTGCGATAATACCAGGAATTCAGACCTCCAGGAAAACAATGCCGCTCAAAAATTCGTACCTTCCGCCCGAAATGCGTCAGCCGGACCGCCGCCGCCAGCCCAGACAATCCGGCGCCGATAATAATTACATCATAATCCATCCCTATACATTTTCCGCGTTTTCCGTGTTTTCCGTGGACGAGACTTTTTCCGCAGTATCGCTATCGGAGTCATCTTGAGTATGTTTGCTCGGCGGCATCTCCATGCCTAGCAGCTCGTAAACCTCTTCGCCGCTCATCGTCTCTTTTTCGAGCAGGGTATCTGCCAGCAGCTTCAGTTTATCGAGATTTTTCTCCAGGATATCACGCACCCTGGCATAGGAATCCTGAATGATCTTGCGGACTTCCAGGTCGATCTCCCGGGCTGTTTCCTGCCCGTAATCTTGAGTGCGGGTGATATCACGCCCCAGGAAGATATGCTCCTGCTGGCCGGCATAGTTGATAAAGCCCAGCCTTTCACTCATGCCCCACTGACAGACCATCTTGCGAGCGATATCACTGGCCTGCATGATATCCATCGAAGCTCCGGTGCTGACATCATTGAAGATCAATTCTTCCGCCAGGCGGCCACCGATGCAGACCGCAATGCGGTCAAGCAGCTCGTTGCGGGTCCAATGAATCTGATCCTGCTCGGGCAGCTGCATTGTTGCCCCGAGATAGGCTACCCCGCGGGGAACAATGGTGATCTTATGCAGAGGCACGGAATGTTCGCAAAACATGCCCACCAAAGCATGGCCTGCTTCATGATAGGCAGTCAGGCGGCGGTCCTTCTCTTCGATCTTACGGCTGCGGCGTTCTTTGCCCCAGCGCACTTTATCGCGGGACTCTTCGAGTTCCGCCAAGCCGACTTTGTCCAGGTTCCGACGGGTGGCCAGCAAAGCCGCCTCATTGATCAGGTTGGCCAGGTCCGCACCGCTGAAACCAGGTGTCCCCCGGGCAATAATCCTCATATCGACATCAGGGTCGATAGCGATTTTCTTGGCGTGCACATTCAGGATCGCCACACGCCCATTCAAGTCTGGCAAGTCAATGGCGATCTGCCGGTCAAATCGACCTGGACGAAGCAAGGCCGGATCAAGTACGTCCGGGCGATTGGTCGCCGCCAGCACAATCACCCCGGAATTCGCCTCGAAGCCATCCATTTCCACCAGCAATGCATTCAATGTCTGCTCGCGTTCGTCATGACCGCCGCCGATGCCGGAAAAGCGGGAACGCCCCACGGAGTCAATCTCGTCAATAAAAATCAGGCAGGGCGCACATTTTTTCCCTTCCTCGAACATATCGCGCACCCGGCTTGCACCGACACCAACAAACATCTCGACAAAATCCGAGCCGCTGATCGAGAAGAACGGGACTTCCGCCTCTCCGGCAATCGCCTTGGCCAGCAGCGTCTTTCCGGTTCCGGGAGGCCCAACCATCAAAACCCCCCGAGGGATTTTGCCGCCAAGGCGTTTGAACCGAGCAGGATTCTTCAGATATTCGACGATTTCCTGCACATCTTCCTTCGCTTCATCAATACCGACCACGTCGTTGAAGGTCACCTTCTCGATCGAGGGGTTCAGCATTTTTGCACGGCTCTTGCCAAATTGGAGTGCGCTCTTGCCGGCAGAACGCATGGCCCGCGAATAAACAAAGGACAGCAATACAACCAGCAATATGATCGGCAGCACGGAATACAGCAATCCAGGCAGAAAGTTGTTGGTGGCACGTACATCGCGATTGTCGCATTTTTCCCGGATCAGTGCATCAAGCTGATCGGTATAAAGGACTTTCACCCGGAAAGGCTGGTCGGCAGAGGGGCTTGACGCCTGCTTCGTCAAACGATAGGTACCGACAATTTCCTGTACAGCACTGCCAGGCTGCACCTCGATCTTCAGTGCCTGAATGCGCCCCTCCGTCAAATACTCTTCGAATTGTGAAGCTGTCAGCTCATGGACTTCTTTCTTGCCCTCGGGCTGGAACATCATGACTGACAGAGGCACGATAAGTAAAAGCACCAGCCAGAAAAACAGCTGGCGCCGGGGAAAATGAGGTTTGGGAGGCGGGGGAGTCTGATTCGCGTTGTCTGACATTATAAAAAATCCTGCATTCTGTTTTGAAGAAAAATGAACAAACAGGGGTCTGAAAACCGTAGAGACCGGCTTTCAGAAAACTTGTCCGGCTTGCAATAAACATCGATAATATTCAACGCCGGATGAACTGGCAACAAAAAAAATTATTATATATCTTCAGCATGTTCGAAGCACTTGCCTACAAACACGTCTTTTCGAAAGATTTTCCCATATCAAGCCGGTTTGGCAGAAAGCAGTTTCACAACAAGCCAGATCAACCCCGCCACTACTCCGATGCCCAAAACCCAAAGTGAAATCATCAAAAGTTTGGTGTGAGACTTATTTTCACGCAACGAAATGCTTTTTTTTGCCCCGATTTTCAGGCCAAGGTTTTTCATTGCGGTAGTGGAAATCTCACTAGTACCGGTGGTCTCGAGATTGATCACCGTCATCGTGCGGGATTCTTGTTTGTTGTCCTCACGGTCATCAAACAGAATTTCGACGGCGCCGACCTGGAGGATATCGCCATTGGACAGGGGAACGATCTGGTCGGTGACCTTTTCCTCGTTCACTTTGGTGCCATTGGTCGAATTCTCATCACGCACCGCATAGCGCTCGTCCTCGAGCTTCAGCAGGGTGCAGTGATGTCCGCTGATCGTCGGGTCGGAAATGCAGATATCGCAACTCTCGGCACGCCCGATGGAATACTGATTTCCTGTCAAGGCAAAGGAAGTGCCCCGCATCTGCTCCGACAAAATGAGTATTCGTACAGATCCCATATTCAAGATTCCTTAACATTTAATGAATATTTCAGAGGAGAAGGTGACATGCTCAATATACACAGCAACTTGAAATTATGCAAGAAATTCATCTAAAAGTTTTTTGGGGGTTTGTTTTGGGTTTGTTTTGGGTTGTTTGTGGACATTGTGGACATTGTGGACATTGTGGACAGAAGTCTGCCCCCTGCACCCTGCACCCTGCCCCCTGCCCCCTGCCCCCTGCCCCCTGCACCCTGCACCCTAACTAATTCCAGTCTTTGACCAGGTCGGTGTTTTGCAGGCCGGCAGCCCAGACCGGGTAGCGTTGCTTGAGTTCATTCCAGGTGGTCCGTGCATCGGTTTCATTACCCAGTGCCCGGTAGATGGCAATGGCCAGTTCCATCGCTTTGGGAGAATACAGCGGATCATCCGCCAGCACAAAACATTTGATGCTGTACGGCAATGCATTCTTGGCGTCTTTCTCCACCTCGAAAAGCAATTTCGCCATCACCCAGCGTGCACGAGTCAAAGCCCGCAGGCTGCCTGGAGTTGTCGCCGCAAAACATTGTTCTGCGGCGGCAAAAGCCTGATCCGGGCGTTTCAAATGCAAATTCAATTCCGCCAGCAGGGAGGCCAGTTCCGGACCGGGCGCCTGGCCGCTTTGCAGATTTCGCTCACGGATATCATTGAGCAAATCGCCGGCTTCCTCATAGCGATCATGCAGGATCAGAATCTCGGCCAGAAGCAGACCGCTTTGTGTCTGGAGCTGGGCATCGGCTTTGTCGGCGAGGCTGAGCAGCAATGCCTTCTCAGCCTCCTGATACCGCCGGCGTTGGCTTAACAGTGCGCCGACAGCATGCCACAGGTTTGCGGATACCTTCTCTTTTTGTTCATTTTCCTCGAGCTGGAGCAACTGATCGATCAGCGGCAGGGCTTCCTCTTCCTGACCGTGTTGCAGACGCAGTTTCAACAGCAACACTTCGAGTTCGACACGTAGATCATGTTTCAGTTCCGGTAAGGCCAGTGTTTCGATAAGGACTTTGCAGGCTTCCGAATCCCGTTCGAGGCGCAACAGCACCGTCGCCAGCAGCAGGCCAATCGGCCCACGGGCGCGCGGCTCGATAAGCTCCTGCAGCAGTTCGAGGTCCTTGCGGGCGGCTTCATATTCATCGAGTGCCAAACAGGCATTGACATGAAGCTGCAGAGCATCCAGCAGGATTTCCTTCTGATCAGACCAATGCCGCCGGATCAACTCCACCTCTTTACGAACTGCATCCCAGTTCTTCTGCTTATACTCGAACTGAGCCGCCTGAAGACGATAGGCCGCCTGCAACTGCAAGGGAACTTTCTCGGAAATCCGGCGGGAAACCAGCGCCGCCTCAGACCATTTCTCGCCTTCCTGCAGGCTTTTGGACAAGGCATCGGCTGCCGTCAAGAACAACTCCTTCTCACCGACAAAAAATTCCATTGCCGCCCGCAGAAATTTTTCTGCCTCGGGTTGTTTCTTGAGCACTTGCGCTGCTTTTCCGATTTGGAAAAGGATGCGTCCTTTTTCGGGGCAATTAGGGAATTCCTCGATGAGTTTTTGTCCTTTTTGCAGGAGTTCCTGGTGTCGTTCAAGGATGCTGAGGCAGGTCAATTCCTGTAGAAGTGCCGGGAAACGATATTGTTCCGGTGTTTTTTTGTTTTGTCCGACTTTGCCATAGAGCGCCAGTGCCTCTTCATATCGTTTCAGTTCCATCAGGCTTTCGGCCAGCATCAGTTCCATTTCAACATCGGCAGACTGTGGATAGCGGGTTTGCCAGTCTTTGCCAAGATCAGCCACCCGGGCATAATCCTGCAAACGGTATGCGCAAATCAGCCGCTGGCGACGAGCCTGCTGCTGAAAACTCCCCTCCGGAAATGCCAGGATGTACTCTTCATAGTTGGCCAGCGCGGCAGTAAAGTCCTTGGCCTCGTATTCCAAGTCCGCAACCCGCAACAATGCCTTCTCGCGCATCTCCTCAGGCAGGTCCCGTCCGCTGCTGATTTTGCGATACAAGCGACCGGCGTTTTTCAGGTCGCTCCGCTTCAATAATTCTCCGGCAATATAAAAAGCCGCGTAAGGCCGATAGGGGAACTCATTTTGCAACGGTCTTTCGGCAAGCACTTTCAGGGTGGCAAAAGCTTCGGCGTCCTGTTTCAGCTGGAGGTGGCATTGCCCCTTGTAATACAAACCGGTCTCGGCAATCTGGGGATTGTCCGATTTGCTCAATTCCGCATAGGCCTGCAACGCGCCGGCAAAATCCCCTTGGTTATAGCGAATCACCGCCGTCATCACGGAAAATTGCTCACTCAGGGGGTCCTTCGGCCAGCGGCTTCGGAACTGGGCAATCGCCGCCAGAGTCTCCGCAGGCTTGTTCAAGGCATGGCAGCAATGAATCAGCAAGCGCTGTGCTTCCCTGGCACGTTCATGCTCCGGATATCGCTGCAGAAAGATTTTCAGTTGGGGCAGTGCCAGATCGTAAAAATTGCGCTGCATCAGCCCCGCCGCATACAGATAATGCTGCTCAGGATTCGTGATATCCTCGACTTTCTGCTGAGCACGAACCACAACCGGCATCAACAAAAGCAGAACAACCGGCAAAAAAAACCGGCAGCCTGCCAAATATCTTCCTGATAAACTTTGAAGCCGACTCCTCAAGGTGTTTTCTCCATTGGAAGAGTGGAAAATGCGACATTCCAGATATCAACCTTGCGGCAGATATCCAGCACCTTGATTACATCCTTATGCCGCGTATTCTGATCGGCGCGAAGAACGACCGGTTGACTCTTGAATACCTCCGCAATCTGAGCTAAAAGACTTTCAAGACGCTGCGCGGTGATTGGCTTGCTGTTGATAAAGATTCCCCCCTCAGCATCGATATTGATGATGACTTCACCGGGCTGACGGTCTGTGCGAATCCCGGAATCCGCTGAAGGTACCTGAATGCCCAGCTTGTTTTCCCATTGTGCAAAAATCGTCGCCACCATAAAATGAATCAGCAGAATAAACATAATGTCAACCATCGGAGCCATCTGAAAGCCCAGAGGATTGTCTTTAATGTATTTCTTGAAATTCATGCGGTCCCCCTGTCTCTTATGGCGTGAACACTGAACTTTTGCGAGTATTGGCCAAACGCCGTAGGACTGAATTGCATGCGCTTTCCATCGAGCTGACGAGCGTATGCACCCGTCCCCGGAACAGCGAATAGATGGCCATGCTTGGGATGGCGATAAGCAGGCCTCCAAAAGTAGTATACATGGCCTGTGCAACACCTGAGGCCAAGGCATCCGCCTTGTTGATTAGGCTGACTCCGCTCTCCAATCCTGAAAAAGAAACCATCATCCCCCAGACCGTGCCGAACAGGCCAACCATCGGTGCTATCGATGACACGTCAAGAAGATATTGAATCCGTTGCCAAATGTACCCGGCCTGCCGACTGCCTTCATCCTCCATCGCACTCTGCACCGCCGTCAAATCAATCGGCTGCCCCTCGATGCATTGTTCGAGCGATGCATAAATCACTTTCGCCGCCGGGCTGCCATTCTCACGGCAAAGCTCCCGCAACGCCTCCAAATCCCCTAGTTCGGCGGCATCCTGCGCCTCGCGGATGAAGGCCTTGGGATAGATCAGTTTCTCGCGCAGGGTCAGCAGATAGAAGATGACCAGGCAGACAGCGATCACTGACAGGGCGATAAGGGGATACATGATCACACCGCCATCGCGGATGATCTGACGCACCGTCAGCCCCTGCAATGCTTCTTCCACGCCTTCAACAGCAGCGGGCGCGATCACATCCGTCGAGCCGACGGCATCGACCCCGAAAAGTGGCGCCGACAATACGCCGATCAAGCAAAAGACAAATAGAGCCAGAACTGATTTCTTCATAAATTTTTCATTCCTTAGCAGCTGAAACTATGTAACAATAAGGTAACGATCTAATATAAAACAAATTTGCCATTTAACCAGATTCTTGTCATAACACCGGATCTTGCAATATTTTCGTGCCTTTCGTGGTTAAAAAATGGGTGGGCACTGACGCTTTACCAGATTTCCTCTGCAACTGGATTGAAAATACCGCTTTAGACGCTTATATTATGGGAATTTATTTTCCGGATTCACTAGAAAACCATTTTTGTTTCACGTTTTTTATGGAAGCTTCCAGCTGTAACAATCTCAAAGTCAGCAAAGAAATCACCATCCGCAACAAGCGAGGACTGCATTTGCGGTTTGCAGGGCAGGTTGCCCAAATCGCCATGGGCTTTCCGGCAGTCGTGAGATTATGCAAGCAGCATCGGTGTGTGGACGCTCGCAGCGCTCTTTCGCTGCTTACACTGGAAGCGACCTGCGGCTGTCGGCTGACCATCCAAGGCGAAGGCGATCAAGCCCCGGAAGCCGTCGAGGCAATCAGTAATTTTATTGAAACCTATTCAGGCCCTCACGGAGAAGCCCTATAAAAATTTCGTGCTACTATCACCCAGAATCTTGTTTTTTGTGAAAGATTTTCTGAAGAGAAAGCTCCAAGTCATTGGCATATAAGCACTTCTCCGTCTGATTGTGGTGCCTTTACAAGGCACTGTCTTTGGGGGATTTCCCACCCCAGGCTAAAGCCTGGGGTTAAGCATAGTTAAACGCCTACGGCGTAATGCGTTATGTCAATTCGCTGATCTGTCAGATAAAACAACCAACCAGACCGCAAATCCAAGTGCCATTTCATCCGTCAGAGCAGCAACCCCTATAAAAATTTCGTGCCTTCGTGTTTTTTCGTTGTTAAAGATCAAGTTGCCCGGTAGTTTGGGGCATCTTTCTGAACGACGACATCATGCGGATGGGCTTCCATCAGGCCGGATGAGCTGACCCGGACAAAGCGGGCTTTCTCTTGCAGCTCCGGAATCGTTCTCGAACCGCAATATCCGAGCGAGTACCTCAAGCCTCCAATAAACTGGTTGAGCACATCGGCAACCGGTCCGCGGTAAGGAATCATGCCCTCGATACCCTGCGGAACTAGTTTTTCCTCGGCAGTATCTGCGGAAACGCCGTAGCGTTCCCGGCTGCCCTTCCCTTTGCGCATGGCATCGACGCTGCCCATGCCGCGATATATAACGTAGGTGCGCCCCTGGTGCAGGATGCGCTCGCCAGGACTTTCTTCCGTGCCGGCAAGAGCTGAACCCATCATCACGCACTCGGCACCGACCGCCAGCGCCTTGGCGACATCGCCAGTATGGGCAATGCCTCCATCGGCAATGATCGGAATTTCACCCTGGATTGCTCGCCATGCATTGTAAATAGCAGTCAGCTGAGGGATGCCCACCCCAGCCACCACGCGGGTTGTGCAGATCGAGCCGGGGCCGATCCCCACTTTGACGGCATCCGCGCCAGCCTCATAAAGGGCGCGGGCACCTTCCTCGGTGCAGACATTGCCGGCGACTATATCCACCTGGGGATATTTTGACTTCAGAAATTTAAGGGTCTCGATGACGCCGCGGCTGTGTCCGTGCGCAGTATCCAGGATCAGGGCATCGACATCGGCATTGACCAGCGCCTCGATGCGTTCATAGTCATAGGGACCGACGGCGGCGGCGACTCGCAGGCGGTGCTGGCTATCCCGGTTGAAATTGGGTTCGACATTATCCCTAAGGGTGCGCACATCGTAGAAGCTGTACAAGCCGCAGAGTTTTTGATCCTTGTCGACCAGAGGCAGTTTGCCAACGCGGTGTTCCAGCATGATATTGAACGCCTCTTCAATATTAGTGTCTGGGGAGCCGGTAATCAGCTTGGTTGACATGACTTCGCTGACCGGGAGATCAAAGCGGGTCAGGAATTTCATGTCGCGTCCGGTCAGCAGCCCGACGAGGCGATCCTGATCATCGAGGATTGGAAAGCCATTGAAGGTATAATTATTCTTCCGTTTTTCAGCGACAACTTCCGATACCAGCATATTCTGCCGGAAAACAACCGGCTTGCTGATAATTCCATTCAGGTACTGCTTGACTTTCGCCGTCAATTCCGCCTGCCGCGTTGCTGTCAGGTTCTTGTGGATCACACCAATCCCGCCAAGTTTCGCCATGGCAATGGCCATCTCACTCTCGGTCACCGTATCCATCGCCGCACTGATATATGGCGCATTCAAATTGATATTCCGGGAAAAACGGGTTGTAATGACCGCTTCCGCCGGCAGGAAATCCGCATAGCGGGTTTCGAGGGACACATCGTTGAACGTCAGGGCTTCCCGTTCATAGGAATCCATAAAGGAACTGATAAAGCTGTTAACCACGGCAATGCTCTCTAATAAAATGGGAAAATGGCTTAACTACAAAAACCGGCTATTGTACTTCTTAGCCGGTTCCGGTTTAATGTAATATCAAAAAAAGCCTTTTGCAAATTTCAACAGGAAAGCTAGTTTTTTTTACAACGAAAGACACGGACGGACTTGGCGTGGGCTGACGCCCACAACCTATTTTTTGTCCACGGAAAGCACGGAAGGCGCGGAAAATTTTTTCTAGGGGTTGCTGCTTCGACGGATAAGATTGCACGCGGATTTGTGGTTTTGGCTGGTGTTTTCTCCGACGGATCAGTCAGATCAGCCGGATCGGCATAATGCTTTGCGCCGTAGGTGCTTAACCATGCTTAACCCCTGGCTTTAGCCTGGGGTGGGATGCCCCAAAACCAGGGCGCCTCGTAGAGGCGCGACAGAAGACCTATTACGTTTCTGCAAACAAATCCGGTTCCGGTCAGTATTTGATTTTGAAATAGTCCATGATTCGCTTAAATTGATCCTGCGCGGCGAGGCAAGTGTCCATCAGGAAGCCTTTTTGGGAATGCCACTGATTGAGTCCGCGGTAATAGAACATTTTTATTTCATCCTCAATAATGAAAGGCACAATGCCATTTCGGAGACACTCCTTGAACATGACCAGCCGTCCGATGCGTCCATTGCCATCCTGAAATGGGTGGATAGTTTCGAAGCGGACGTGAAATTCGATGATATCCATCAGCGTTTTTTTCTTTTTCACGTTATAATTGGCAAGCAGAGCCTGCATCTCAGCCGGTACGTGTTCTGGCAGTGTGGTAGACTTTCCACCGACTTCGTTCGGCAGGCGTTTATAGTCACCTATGGCAAACCAACCGTTTCGGGAATCACTGGTTCCATTCTTCAATGTCAAGTGCAGCTCCTTGATGAACTTTTCAGACAGCTCATCATTCGCGTGGCTGATGATCATGTCTACGCATCTGAAGTGATTTGCGGTTTCCACAATATCGTCAACATTGATTGCTTCTTCGGAAAATCCGATGGTATTGGTTTCAAAGATGTACCGAGTCTGTTCGTGGGTAAGCCGACTGCCCTCGATGTGGTTTGAGTTGTAGGTCAGGTCAATCTGTACCTTGTGGTAGACTCCGCCAGAGGTTTTCGCGATTTGCTCGGCTTGCAGAATTTCGAGCAGAGTTTGCGGCGGGGCGGGGTGCCGATTGACTCGATCCGATCTTCCCGCAGATTTTTGCGGATTTTTTTTTGCCTGGATTTTTTTTTCGGTCATGGCGGTTAACAAATGAAAATTATTCGAAGCGGGTGCAGGTGATTTTCCAGCGAAGCGAGGTGGATTTCCGGTTCTCGAGCCAAGTTTGTGCGTCTTGCGGATTATCGAGGATGGCCAGCTGTTGGATTTCGGCGTCGTTACAGCGGAAGAGGACAGGGATTACATTTTGCTCCGGGAAGATGAAAGCGAGGTGTTTTCGGGCTTTTCGGAGGATTTTCATATCGCGTAGGAGCCTCAGGACAAGCCAGCAGAGGATGCCAACGAGCAGGCACCACATTGGCCAGGAAGGCAGCTGCGGGAACAAGAAGGCTCGACAGAGCTGGTTGACCAGCAGCAAGCATGACGCACCAATAAACAGGAAGGAATCTTTCGGACTGCGGAAAATGCCCCCAAAGAACCGTCGGAAGGCGGTGGTGGCAGTTTTATAGGCGAAGATTTCTTCATAGACATGCGCACGGAAACTGACTCTGGCGACGTGGCAGAGTTCGTGGGCTAACAGCTCTTTTCGCTGATAAAAGAGCCAGCGTGCCTTGTCGCGGAAGCTTCTCCGGATAATAAACAGGGCGAAAAAATCCGGATAGAAATAATAGGCGCAACCTCCGAACAGCAAGCCATAGGCCGGATCAACGAAGAAGCCGGCGACCCAGTCAGCCTGGAAGCGATAGAGTTTTTCGGTAAGTTCCAAGGGTTCAAGAAAGAGATTTTCGGGGATACGATCCTGCTGGTGAATGGTTACGTCTTCGATGGCTGCACTGCCGTCGGTAGCCAGGGCTTCATCGAGTTCCTGGTTTTTCTGATTGAGGAGGCGCACTCTGGCCGCAAAACTGGCGGCGTTCTCGTTGTCTGCGCAGAAGATGCCCTTTGCATCGAGTTCAGCCAGAGCAGCCAAATCTCCCTGTTCAGCCAAGGATATCAGGTTTTCAGGAATCTGCATGATGAAGATACCGATTGATCAGAAATCGAGCATTTTTCGTTGTCTGTTGGCGAAGGAGCAGACTTGCTGGTACCCACAATCTTTGAGCAATTTTTCGGCCTCTGGGAAGAAGCGGGTAATGTGTTCTTTTTGGTGGGCGTCAGCATTGACCAGCACAGGGATGCCAAGCTGGCAGGCACGTTGCAGGCCCGCTTTCCCAGGATAGCATTCCGCGCAGGGCTTGGCCCAGCCGCCCGTGTTGACCTCGATCGGCAAATCGTATTTTTGCAGAACCAGCAGGGTTTCTTCGAGATCTCCCTGATAGGCTTCCGTTGGCAGAAAATTGAATTTTTTAGGGAGATCGAGATGTGCCAGGAAGTCGCAATCGCAGGTGGCGGCCAAGTCGCGGATTTTGCGCCAGTATCCCTGCCAGACTGCATCAATCTGCTGCTGGTTGAGAGCCTGCCAGGGCGGTGCGGAATGGTCTATCGGGAAAGTGCCGAAATAATGTACGGCGCCAATCAAGTAATCAAAAGGATGATTATGCAGCTGCTTAAGGACTTCATGCCAGTTTTCCTCGAAGAAATCAACTTCTACCCCAATGCGTATCGTAAAATTTTCATCATCAAGGCGGTTTTTCCACTCGAGGCATTCGTTGACATATTTCTCGAGATGATCCAGCTTCATGCTCCAGGAAAGGGAGTCCTTGCATTTGTCCGGATGTACAACCCAGTGATCGCTGAGGCCGAACTCGCGCAAACCGGCGGCTTTTGCGGCCAGAAACATTTCTTCAGCGCTCGATGTGCCGTCGCTCCAAGTGGAATGATTGTGATAAGAAGTAATAAGCATATTATACGGACTTTCAGTGACAGGGGAAGCCTTTTTCAGTGAACCACTTGGCGGCACGAGCGCGCTGATCCCCTTGGAGTTCGAGAATGCCTTCCAGGAACCGTGCGCCGACTCCCAAGGCGGTGCGGATTTCCGAACAGATATTCATCTGCTCGGGGATATCGAGCGCCTTGAGTCCATGCACCATGGTGACGGTCTTGCCGCCCTTTCCCTTGCGTTGCAGCGTAAAGCGGAGCTGATAGCCGCGGGCGGCAGGACGGGAAATCGACTCGGCGTCAGGCAGTTCAGGCAGTTCTCCGCCACCCGAAAAGACTTTCAGCAATTCCTGATCCTCGGGGCTAAGCGTGGACTTCTCCTTTTCCGGTTTGGCAACCGGTGGCGGCGGCGGCTCGACAATTTCGATCTGTAAATCCCGGAAAGGACAATCCCATCCGGCGCCGGGAGTTTCCGGCACTTGAGCTTTTTTTGCTTTTTTCATTTTAATTAGACCCCATCCAAATAAGGATTTTTTAACCACGAACCACACGAAAAGACACGAAAATTTTTCTAGGGGTTGCTGCTTTGACGGATGGGATGGCAAGCGGAATTTCGGTCTGGTTTGTTGTTTCCTCCGATTGCTTGGCGTTCTTGGCGTCTTGGCGGTTGGTTCCTCGTTATTGAAC
>JAPXLT010000016.1:16895-33799 GCA_033809415.1 Lentisphaeria bacterium | reverse complement strand
GACGACACCCAGATAAAGCAGGTCATCTTGCATGACACGGAACTTTCCATGGAGCAAGTGGCCGGCCTATGCGGAGTTGTCCCAACGCCGGTGCAGGAAAGATATCCGGGCATTCTGACCGTCCCGCTCTTCGAGAATGTCAATCTGAAAGTTGACGGTGAACTGAAAGAGGATGTCTGGCCGAAAGGCGCATCCCATCCAGTGCTGGCGCAACTTGTCAAGGGGGAGGACTCCTTCAAGGCTCCGGCGGGACGCTTCATCATGGCCGCGGATGCCGAAAACCTCTATCTTGGAATGCGGTATCTCATGCTGCAGAGAAATGCCGTTGTCGAGGGCAGTCCGCGCACGCCGGGACATGAACCGGAGGTGTGGGGGACGGAATCCTTCGAACTGTACCTGTGGATAGACGGGACGCGCTTTCGCTTTGCCGGCAATGTGGCCGGAGGCTCCACGGAAACCAAGGGGTCCCGGCGGGACTGGGACGGGCCGTGGCAGTACAAGTCAACCATGTCCATGAAAATTGATGATTCACGCATTTGGGAGGCTGAGGCCGTCATCCCCTGGTCAACCCTTGGCTTGCAGGGGCCGCCCAAAAGCGGCGCCAAGTTCAATTTCGCCCGCACCTGGTGCCTCCAGGATTACTCCGGCGCCACATCCTGCGCGTATGACGGAACATACGGCAAGGAGGAATTTGCCCACGAACTGAAGTTTGCCACTGCGCCGACGGCGCAGCTCCTTGAAAGAAACGACCCCACCCGCGGCAGAATGCTCCTGAAAGCATCCATATATGCTCCTGAAGCCGGAAAATACACTTGTGAGGTTTTGCTGGTGGACGGGAAGAACATCGCCGCCCCTTCGCCGGTCTTTTCCAGCATTGTGGACTTGCAGGCCGGCGAGACCAGGGAATTGGACATTGATGCAAAAATCACCAAGACCGCTTATGACTACATGCTTTTCGTTCTCCGCAAGGGGGATGCCATCTATGAACGCACCATGGTGCCATTCCGCCTGATCGAGGTCTATTTGGACGCCTATCCACGTTTCCTTGGTGAAAAAATCCTTTTTACTGTGCAGACCGAACTGATTGCGGGAAAACACGGCGACATCAAGCCGGCGCTTACCCTTTCCTCGCCGGACGGCAGGGAGATGATGCGCGTCCCGGTCACAGGCGAGAACATGGAGGTTCCTTTTGCATCCAGGACGGCGCCTGCCGGCGAATACAAGGCACGGCTTGTCGGGGCGGATGGAACCGTCGTCTCAGAACTGCCCATCAATTTCCCCGGGCTGGGAGAATGGCATGCCGCGCAGTTCCCGGAGGAAGTCATCCTCCCGCCTTTCACTCCAATGGCAACCACGGGCAGCCAATATGACATGTGGGGGCGCAGCTACATTTATGGAAATTCCGTCTTCCCTGCAAGGATCAAGACCCAGAATGCGGACTTTTTCACCGCCGAGCCCGAAGTCCTTGTGGACGGCGCGCCGGTCCCGGGCGCCGGTTTCACTCCTGGAAAATCCGCCCCCCACCATGCCGATTTCACCGCCAGGGCCGAGGACGGGCGCTGCGAAATCCAGGCAAGCGGCTGGGTGGAATACGACGGCGTGTCCTACACGAAATACAAGGTGGCGTTGAAAGCAGGCGTCGATCATCTTGCCTTGCGTTTCCGAATGCCGGCGGCGATGATGAAATATCTTCACACATCAAGAGGCGACTCCTGGGGTGCAAAGCGTACCGAACGCCTGAATGAGGGCAGGACGGTTGTTTCATTCTACCCAATGGTGTGGGTTGGCATGGAGGACAAGGGGCTGTGCCTGTTCACCGAAACCCGCCGCACATGGACGGCGCCGGCTAAAGAGGCCTTCATCATCACGAAACAAGGGGACAAGGCGGAAATCCTGGTCCAGATCGCAAAGGGACTGAAGGCAGGGGCATCCCTCGAATTCGAGTTCGGATTCGTCGCTACGCCGGTCAAGCCCCTCCCGGCTGATTATCCCATGAATATTTTTGGGGACCGGTTCTGCATGTTGATGCGTCGTCCGGGGCACGCTCCCGTGGATGCGATCGCACTATGCCATGCACGAGCCTCCCTTGGCGGCAATTATTTCGATATGGATTGGTGCAAACACGGGGAAGACAATCTCAGGCAAAACATCAATGACGTGAAGAAGGCCGGAACCCGTGGAGTACAATATATCTGTGGCCATTATCTGACAGAGGAATATCCGGAAGCGGCTGCGTTTGCGGATGAATGGAAGATGCTGCCCGAGCATACTTTGGATTATGAGCACGATGGACGCAGGTTTGTCATGTATGATGCCTGCCCTGCAAGCCATGCCAACGCATATATTCAGTTGAAGCTGCGCGAAATCCTGAAAAAGATACCCTTTGATGGATTCTACTACGACTTTGGCACGATCGGCTTCTGCAGCAATAAAAACCATGGCTGCAATGATCGCTATCCCATTTTGGCCCAGAGGGAGTTTTATCGGCGCACTGCACTGGTAATATACCAGAGCGGCATCAAGGAACCCCTGATTGTTTTGCACAATACTGACAGTGTCCAGGTGCCGGCGATGACATTTGTCTCGCATCTGTTCAACGGGGAGCATATCCGCCAGC
Source organism: Lentisphaeria bacterium (assembly GCA_033809415.1). GTDB lineage: Bacteria > Verrucomicrobiota > Lentisphaeria > Oligosphaerales > Oligosphaeraceae > JAQVUB01. The sequence goes on along the minus strand of JAPXLT010000016.1, from coordinate 31,182 downwards.
ACAGCAGCAACCTCATGCATGACGGCAAGGATATCCTGGACACCTATGGGCTGCCGATGTTCGCTTCGGAGCTGAGCAGCCTCCCCTTTGGGATTACAAATTCGGTCTATCAGGCAAATGACGTGCTTTTACCGCAGTTTGGCGGCGGCAAGGAGGACCCGGAACTTTATAAATTCCGCATCACCCAGGCCTTTTTAGCCGGATGCCTGCCCCATAACACCATAGTGGCTCAGTCCCGTTGCCACTATGGCATCATCGAGAAGGTGGTGCGGGCATACGAGAAATTCGGGGTTCCCAAGGCCCGGTTCATCGGCTACTGGGATGAGCCTGCAAAAGTCGCGGGCGCCGATGATATTTATGTAAGTGTCTACCGGCACCCCTCGGCAAAAAAAGCGCTGGCGGTCATTTCGCATATAGGGAAGGAACACCAATACCGCGATGTCAGCATTGCGTTTGACCAGTCCAAGCTGGGTTTTGTCCCTGGCCGGGCAGTGGATGTAATGCAGGCGGAGGACCCGGACTACATGGAACTGTATGAGATTCAGAAGAAAAACAATGTGCCACGTGTCCGTGCGCCTCTGGACCTCGGGGACTTTGGCTCGCAAGTGGAATCCATTCATGACGGGACACTAAAAATCAAACTGCGCTGGCACACTTTTGCCATCGTTGAACTGACACCTTAATTTTTATCCCACTGTGCAAACAGGTTAAATATGCCGGAAACAAGCCAAGGTGAAACAATAATCATGAAAAGGTTTTTTGGAAAAACAGTTTACTCAAGGAGAAAATCGAGCTGAATACACCTGTTTTTAGCAGGGTATTTCTGAAAGCAATCTGTGTTTTTGGGTTTAACTAACAAAGGAGTTGTTCAATGGATTGTCGTAACAAGAAAGTGATTATTACTGGCGGGTCATGCGGATATGGCTATGGAATGGCGAAGGTCTTGAAGCAGCGCGGGGCGGAGGTGTTGATAACCGGTCGCCGTCTGCAAGTTCTCGAACAGGCTGCCAAACAGCTCGGTGTCGCCTATGTCCAGGCGGATGTCTGCAACCCGGATGACTGGAACCGGGTTTTCGAAGCAAACGGCCCGAGGCTGGATGTGCTGGTCAACAATGCCGGGGCAGGAGTTCGCATCGCGCCGCTGGTGGAAAGCAGCGATGAGGAAATCATCCGCTCGGTCAATATCAACCTTACCGGAGTGCTGCTCGGCTGCAAACGTGCAGCCCGCGTGATGATCGCCCAGAAGTCCGGGTTGATCATCAATGTATCCAGCGTCTGCGCGCACTATGGCTGGCCGGGGTGGACGACCTATACCGCCGGGAAGGCGGGTGTTGACCGGCTCAGCCGTGCACTGTACACGGAACTGCGCCCCCATAATGTCCGGGTCACGGTGTTGACACCGTCCTGGGGGGCGACCGATTTTTCCAAGGCGGCAAATCTTCCCGAACGTGATCCGGAGACTCTGCAACAGGTGATGACCGGGGAGCAGATGGGCGAAATTGTCGCCGGCATCTGTGAAACCCCGGATCATCTCTGTTTCCCGGAAATCATGGTGCAGCCTGTAATTCAGGAAATCATTCCGTTCTGATCGCAGACTCAATGGTCGGAATTCCGCCGCTATCGCCTCAAAATGTTCTTTCAGGGTCTGGGTTTACGGGAGACGCATCGGGTGCTCTGACGGCATATGCTGATGGAAAATGATATTCTGTCGCAGCATTGGTTCTCGACAGTATTGCTGCTGCGGATCATAGGATAGACAGCCATGGAGAGGGTATTTGTCTGCACCCATATGACATTCCTTATCGCTGCCAGCTGCCGCCTGTCGCACACGATGATACAATTGGGCTATGTGGCCGGTTTGGCTGCGGCACAGGCCGCTCTGCAGCGGATTAGCCCGGCTGATACCGATACGCCCCCTTGGCATCGTCAACTTTTTTAACCGCAAAAACCACGAAAAGACCCGAAAAACTTCGATTGCATTAAGTTTAAGTTAACTTTCGCCACTTTTCAATGCCAACCATAGCTTTTTCATCTCTGTCAATATATATTTATGTGGATTCGTACATACCATTACTTTGCAATCAATCAGACAATCAAATGACTTTTTGGTGGCTGCGGGTTGCTTTTCCGGAATAGGAAGTATACATTTTGTGCATAGAGCAGATCATGGATTGATTAACGACAGACCGGTTATTCATTTCCGTTTGCACAGACGGGGTATGAGTCCTTGAATTTGGAAGATTATTCGAAAAAACAGAAGGAGATTTATATCATGTTTATCAAAAAGCGCTTACGTTCTTTCTTTACACTCATTGAACTGCTGGTCGTCATCGCCATCATTGCGATTCTGGCATCGATGCTGCTGCCGGCTTTGAGCAAAGCCCGCGGCAAGGCGCAATCCGCCCGTTGTCTAGGCAATTTGCGTCAGATCGGGTTTGCAATGGCGATTTACATAGATGAAAATGCCGACCGGATGCCACCGCTCTTTGACACCCATGTTGTCGGAGGGGCTAATCAAACCTGGCAGTGGGCACATTTGCTCTCTGCTGCAGTCAGTCTTCCCGGAGATGTCTTTATGTGTCCTCTGATGCAGGATCATCCTGGTTCCCGCAAACGCCCTGCGCAAAATCCTGACGCTGCTCCGGATGGTTATTATACTTACATCAACTACGGTATGAGCCGCTTGTTTTCACACGGCACCTATGGGGTCAAGCTGTTGGTGCCCAAAATCAAATCTCCGTCCAAAGTAATTATGTGTGCAGATGATTATTACAATTCAGTGCGCATGAGAGGATATGTCCACATGCCGGAATTTTATTCGGAGGCGGGTGCCTGGGGGCTTATCGACAACCGCCACGACGGAGCCTGCAACGTTCTGTACCCGGATGCCCATGCTGAAAGCCAGAAAACCTGCACGAACCTGTCCCGCTTCGCGCATACAGCCAGCAACAATCCATATGTGTCCGGTTATTTTTCCGGCGGGGCAAGCAAGCTGCCATGGTGTCCGATCAAATAACTCGCACAGTCAACAGCATACCGCCAATTTCTTTGCCGACAGTTCGGGTATTATCACTTGGAATCCTCTGAAACGCTGATAACAATAAAAGAAAGGATTTTGAAATGAAGCGAAGCTATCTTGCCTTTTTGCTGGGGCTGTTCATCCTGTCAGGCCTGTATGCCTCGGATGAGACATTCAAACTCATATTTGACCGAGCACAAGATTTGCAGGTTGCCGGGCAGACTGTGCCTCTGGCGGGGGAATTCACCAGTGACCAATATTGGATTTTCGGGCAGCAGGGGCTCAGCCTGCCGGCGGCGACCTTGTTGAGCCAGGAAGCCGGAACGGTCTTCTTCCGTTTCCGCCTGCAACGCCCCGAAACGGAATTACTGTTGCCGAGGTATCTGCTGACGTTGCGGACGCGCAGCCGCCTCAACGCAGGCTGGGCAATCAACAGCGGAGAGAAGAACGCCAAATGGAGTTTTTCTTTTACTGACCGCAGCAAGACCATGCGCTACCAAAGCCCGGAAGCCTTGGAGTACAATAAGGAATATGCATTTGCCTTCACGTATGACGGCAGCACGGTGCGGATTTACCAGGATGGAAAGCTGCTCTCGGAAGCTCCGCAGCCACTTCCCATGGCGACACTTGGAAACCTGAATATCGGTCCCTACAAAGACGGCTGGTATGCTCCAAAAGGCTGGGGGAATGACTGCCAGGCGAAGGAATTGCGGCTCTGGAACCGCGCCCTGTCTCCGGCGGAGATGGCCGGTTTGTGCGGCGTTGAATTCACGCCCCTGCATCTATCGCAGCCGCCTTTGCTGAGCGTGCCGCGCCTGGTCGGCGCCGCGCCGGTCGTGGATGGAGAGCTGAATGAAGGTGCCTGGCATTTTGCGGCCAGCATGCCGAGCTTGATCTACGGGCAATTCAAGGAGAAGAGCGGCGAGCTTCCGCCGCATGGTTTTGCGCTGACCTACGATGACCAGAACCTGTACCTCGGCTTTCGGACGATTTTCCCGGGCGGCACTTCGATCCAGGCCGGCGGCCTGCGGGAAGCGAATTATGAGCCGGAGGTATGGGGAACCGAATCCTTCGAGTTTTATATCACAATCGCCGACCGCCGCTACCGTTTCGGGGGAAATGTCGCCGGAGGCTATGTCGAATGGCTTGGAGTTGACAGCAAGTGGAATGGCACGTGGACTTACAAGAGCACCCTGAAGATGCGCATTGACGACTCGCAGCTCTGGCAGGGGGAAGTGGCCATCCCGTGGAAAACCCTGGAATTGTCAGGGCCCCCGAAGGAAACTGTCAAATTCAACTTCTGCCGCTCCTGGAAAGTCCCGAAAGTGGAGATTACCAGCTCCCTGAATCTAATCGGAAAAACCTATGGAAACCCGGAAGAGCATGTAGACCTGGTTTTTCTCGAAGAGGCGCCGGTGATGCAGATTCTCGAGCAAAGCAATCCCAATCTCGGCGACTACAAGCATGAAATCGCCTTGGCGGCCAAGGCCGGCGGCGCCCTGCGCTATCGCCTCGAACTCGGACATTTGGACGGCAGTTCCCAGCCGTTGCCGATATACGACCGGGTCTTTCAACTCAAGCCTGAAGAATATATGACGGACAAGCTGGACATATCCATCAGCAACACCGGCTATGACTGCCTGGTCTACAGCCTGGCGCGGGGGAACCAGGTGTATATGCGGGAAATCGTCCCGTTCCAGCTGCAAGCGGACTACTTCACCATCCAGGCCCTGTTCCTCAGTGAAAAAATTCCGGTGAAAGTACGCTTGCCGATGCTGCGGAATAAATTCGGGGCGGATTTTTCCGGAACGCTGCTGCTGACTGCTCCGGATAAAAAGGTGCTTTTCCGCCAAACGCTTGCCGAAGCGGAGCTGGTGATCCCCTTTTCCCGGCAGAACCAGGCTGGTGAATACCGCATTGACCTGCTCAATGACCGCAACGGCGAGGTGATTTACTCGCAACCCCTGAACTACCCGGGTATCGGCGAATGGGCCAGGCAGGATTTTGATGAGAAGCGGATCATTCCGCCGTTTACTCCGCTTCAATATAGCAACGCGGCGTCAGGCCTGACCGTCTCCATGTGGGGACGTGACTATACCTGGAAAAACAGCGTGTTCCCGAGCCAAATCCGCAGCCAGAATCGCGAGTTGCTGACAGCCCCCATCGCCCTGCTGGCAAATGGAAAGGAACTGCATCAGGGTGTCTACAGCGGTAGCAAGACGGCGGCGCATCGTGGCGAATTTCAGATGCAGGCAGACAGCGCAGAAGCTCAGCTCGCCGGAAACTCCTGGATCGAGTATGACGGCGTGGTCTGGAACCAACTCGAAATCACACCGAAAACCGCTCTGAATGACGTGAAAATCCGCATCCGCATGCCAGCCGACATGGTCAAATTCCTGCATGGCAGCGGCGGCGGTGGCTGGGGCAGCCGGACGACGGCCAGGCTGCATCCCGGCGAACGCTTCCTGCGCTATTACCCGGTACTGTGGGTCGGCATGGAAGACAAGGGACTATGCTTTTTTACGGAAACCCGTAAAAACTGGAGTTCGGACAAATTGAAGACCTTCCGTTTTTTCAAGGATGACAATGAAACTATCATCGAAATCAACCTGGCCGCCAAATTAAAAGCCGGGGAGCCATTCCGTTTTGACTTCGGCCTGCTGGCCAGCCCGGTGCGGCCGCTTCCGGAGAACTACCCCCTGAACACGCTGGGCTGGTCGCACATGTCGCCCTTGAATCGACCCGGACAACGCCCCGTCTGTGATGTCACCTATATCGCCACGCAAGGCGGCGGTGGGGACTTGGGCAGCTTTTTCGGCGACCAGGACAATCAGGACGGGCGACGGCAGGCGGCGGCTCTCGATAAGGAGCTTGCCAGGATCAAGCCGTTTGGGTGTCGCCCGATTCCCTATACCTGCGCCATGTATCTTTCAGCAAAATATCCGGAAATGGCGGCCTTCAAGGATGAGTGGGGCATGGTGCCGGAAATTGCCATGGATTATAATCATACGGGCCATTACGTGTATGGCTGCTGCCCCTCCACCGGCGCCAGCGACTTCTTTGTCTACCGGTATAAAAAGATGCTCGAGCACTTCGAGCTGTCCGGCATTTACTTTGATTTCGGCCTGATTCCGGAATGCAACAACAAGTTGCATGGATGCGAGCAGCGCTTTCCTCTCCTGGGCATGCGTGAGTTTTACCGCCGCATTGCGCTGGCTCAGCTCGAAGCGGGAATCAAGGAACCGATCCTAGTGATCCATAATACCGATCATGTCCAACTGCCGGCCTTGACCTTTACGACTCATCTCCTGAACGGAGAGCAGGTGCGACAGGCAAGCAGCAGCACCTTGCACGACAAGAAGGACATTCTGGATTCCTATGAGCTGGTAATGTTTGCCTCGGAGCTCTCGACGATGCCCTTCGGGATAACCAACAGCGTATATATGCCCGCCGACAAGTTGGCCGAGCGCTATGGCGGCGATGAGGAAGATGAACCCTATAAGTTCAGGCAGACCAAGGCGATTCTGGCAGCCATTTTGCCGCACAATACGTTCCCCTGCCTGTGGCGTACCCACTATGGCATTTATGACAAGGTCGTGCGTTTCTATGACCGCTTCGATGTGCCTAAAGCCAAATTCCATGGCTATTGGGACGAGCCTGCGCGCCTGATCAAAGGGCAGAATGTCATCATCAGCGTCTACCGCCACGCCAGCGAAAAGAAAATCCTGGCGGTCATCGGCCATATCGGCAAGGAACACCTGGATCAGGATGTGGAAATCGCCTTTGATCTGAACAAACTCGGACTGTCCGGCCTGAAGACGGCCACGGATTTGATGACTGCTCCCGATCCGGACTATGAATGGCTGGAAGAAGCGATGAAAAAATACAGAGTCCCGCGGGTACGCGCACCACTGCGCCTAGGCGAGTTCGGCACGAAAGTCATTGCCATTGAAAACAATGCGCTCAAGCTCCATCTGCCTTTCCACACCTTCGCGCTGGTCGAGCTGAACGAATAAAACGGCAATGGACTGACACCCCACAACCCAGTTTTAACAACGAAAAAACACGAAAAGACTTGGCGTGGACTAACGCCCACAACCCACACGGACTTTACACGGACTTTACACGGACGGGACACGGACGGGACACGGACGGGACACGGACAGGACACGGACAGCTGATCGGTCGGATTGGCCGGATCGGCATAATGCTTTGCGCCGTAGGCGCTTAACCATGCTTAATCCCAGGCTTTAGCCTGGGGTGTGGAACCCACCAAACGCAGTGCCTTGTAAAGGCACCACAATCAGACGGTTCTGTCGGGCAAATGCTTGTATGCCAAAAACAAGAAGTCGAGTGAGTAGTACAAAAAACTCTATAGGGTCGTTGCTTTTACATTGCTTGGCGCCCCTTAAATGCTGATGTCTTCCGGACTTCAAAATCACATATTGCATCTGGATATGGATGCGTTTTTTGCTGCCATCGAGCAGTTGGATCACCCCGAATGGCGCGGCAAGCCGGTGATTGTCGGGGCACCTCCGGATCAGCGTGGCGTGGTATCGACTTGTTCTTATGAAGCGCGGCGTTTTGGGGTGCATTCGGCGATGCCCTCGAGGACAGCATATAAGCTCTGTCCGCAAGGTATTTTCGTTCCAGTGCGACATGCCCGCTATGAAGAAATGTCGCAGCGCATACAGCGTTTTTTTTATGAAGTAACTCCCTTTGTCGAGATGGTCTCAATTGATGAGGCCTTTCTCGACTTGCAGGAAGTGCGCGGCATTACGGAGCCGGTGGCCGTCGCATGCGCCTTGAAAGCACGCATCCGCACAGAACTTGGCTTGAGTTCATCGGTCGGAGTAGCCAGCAATATGTTCCTGGCTAAACTGGCCAGCGACATGCAGAAACCCGATGGCTTGACAGTCGTTCCGGAAGACCCCGACGAAATCCTGGCATTCCTGGCACCATTACCGGTACGTAAAATCTGGGGTGTCGGGGAAAAAACTGGGCAAGTCCTCGGGAGCTACGGTCTGAAGCGCATTGCCGATATCCAGAAAACTCCTCTCGAGGTACTCTGCAAGTTGCTCGGTTCCGCAGCCGGGCATCATCTATATGCCCTCTCGAGGGGGCAGGATTCCCGCAAGGTGCATCGGGAGCCTGTGCAGGAAAAATCGATTTCGCGGGAGGAGACCTTTCCTGAGGATTGCCGGGACATGGGTGCTGTCCGCCACTGCCTCCTGGGGCTTTGTGAGGAAGTCGCCTCCCGCTTGCGTGCGGCGGGCTTGCTGGCCGGCTGCGCACAGCTGAAATTGCGTTTCAAGGATTTTCGCACGATTACACGGCAGATGCCCGTTCGCCCTGCCAGCCAAGCCGACCGCGTTCTGCTGAAATGCGCTGCCAGCCTGTTTGAACAGGCCGCGCCAAAGGAAGCGATCCGGCTCGTCGGTTTCGGTGTCACTCAATTGCAGGAACCCGGAGCTTCACAGCAGGAAGAATCCCGTCAACTCCTCCTATTCCCGGAACCGGAAAAAGAACATACCGCAACTGCCGCCAAAGACGCCTCATTGGACCAGGCCGTCGATCAGCTCCGCCAGAAATTCGGCAGCAAGGCCTTGAAACGAGGCTTTGCTGAATAAAAAGTCGGACAGGTCAGACAGGTCGGACAGGTCAGATAGAACACAGCCCTCCCCGCACCACGCCCCCTGCCCCCTGCCCCCTGCCCCCTGCCCCCTGCCCCCTGCCCCCTGCCCCCTGCCCCCTGCCCCCTGCACCCTGCCCCCTGTCCTATACAGTCATTTTGTGCCAATGGATTCGGTTTTCTTGTCATCATCTTTGTATGGTTTCACTGAAACGTTTCCTGTCTGCTCTGTTACTCCCTTTCCGAAGCTCCTCGCATCGAATCGGTCTGTGACTGCGACTTCAACGATTCCGTCTTTGATTGACTTGATCTCATATTTCATGAAGGCATGGTGCCCATCTGAAAGACGGCAGTGTTGATTTACCTTGAGAGTGACTTGCAAAGAGCGTTTATTCTCGCAATCATACATGGTAAGTCCATATCCATATCCAGCATTCCTAACATTCACCAGCGTGACAGTTCCTGCGGCTTCATCGATCACAACCTCACTGATCCCCCACAGCTTGCCGGTTTGTCGAATGTAGTCGAGACAACTCTTGGGGTTCTCTTTTCTTCCAGATGACGCCTCCACTATAGAGTTGCGCTCCTGCTTGACGGATTCATTGTTCTTTGTAGAATCTGAAGATTGTGCATACATCGAAAGATGACCGCACATATAGACTGCAAGAAACACTGAATATCTGACAAAGCTCAAAAGCCAAGTTAGTTGAAATCTCATAAATTGTCGACTTTCCTTTTTGAAACAGTGTCCTGCTTGGCAACATACTGGGATGGACAAATAGACAAAAATCACCTTACATCTTGAGCTGGAAAAATCAAGCAGCGGCATCTAAAACTTCCTACCTCAATCATGAATCAGTCTTCCTTTGCGCTTCTCCGAGTCCCCTAATGTTGGGGTAATGCCTCACCCTAGGCTGAATAGCATACTTACTCAATGAATTATAGAATAAGCCTCCTGAGGGCTATGTGGCAATGCTCTTTACTTATTCCAATCAAAAATCAAATTGCACGAATCATCTGTGGCATCTCACAAAGGCACAGAGGCACAAAGAGAAATGCCGGGATGCATGTGATCGGTTGGAGATAATTCACCCCCCCGGTTCACCTCGAAATGTTCTTCTATCCGCCAACTCCGTGCCTCTCAGGGCGTTTTCATTCTTTCACCTAACTTCTTGTTGTGTGAAAGATTTTACATGGGAATTACGCTGTGGCTGGCTCCTATGTCACGCCCTTTCAGGGCTTTGCGAATGGTGTGATCCCTGACCCAGGGCGTTGCCCTGGGCTGGTATGTCGCGCCCTTTCAGGGCTAATCCCAACATCGCCGATCAGACAGATCGGACTGATCTACTTGATCCGTCCGATCCATCGGAGAAAAAAGACGGAAATTGGCGATAGAATGTCTGAATGTTACGATCAGCACACCGCCAACTCTATAAAAGTTCGTGCTTTTAGGAATTGTATGATTTTGTAGGAATTTCTATGTTTCTGCATGACTTCTTATGATTCTGCTTGAAAAATCATTTTTGCGGCACTATTTTTCCGCTGTGGTTCAGACAGCCTCCAAGCCCCACCCAACCAGGGGGCGAACCACCCTTACCGTGCGCGCGAGGGTTAAGGAGGGTGCAGGGTGCAGGGTGCAGGGTGCAGGGTACAGGCTAAATGCAGTAGACATTGTGGACAGGGTGGACAGAACACAGCACCCTGCACCATGCGCCCGTCGGACAGGTCGGACAGGTCGGACAGGTCGGACAGGTCGGACAGGTCGGACAGAACACAGCCCTCCCCGCACCACGCACATCACAACCGGGACGGTTGCGCCACCTTTTACACCGCACCCACTCGCCCCCTGCACCCTGCACCCTGCCAAGGAGTAAATATGATGCATAGATATATTGCAGTCATCGAGATTTTATGTGCCGTCATTGTGTTTGCCGCAGGGGAAATTTTACTGACTCCCGGCGGCGATTTTGAACAGCCGTACCAGCAGAGTTTCCATATCCGTTCACAGCTGCGTGACGCGACCGGAAAAATCATTCCGCATCCCGATGGATCGATTGGCAACCGGGTGCAAAGTGAGAAAGTTTATGCTGGTGACAAGGCATTGCTGCTGGAAACAAAGTTGTGGGAGAGGCATGCCATCGACAGCAACAGGGATGTCCTGCAGATGATCCCCGATGCAAAATACGAGTTCAGCTTCCGCTACTACGTCGCTGCAGCAGCACCTCATACCAGAGTTTCGGGTCGTGTCGCTTTCGCAATGCAGGAAGGCGGCTATAAGTATCTCTTCCCGAAAGGCGATGCCACCCCCGGAAAGTGGCATCAGCTCAAGGTGGAATTTTATCCGCCGGTCGGGACTAAGCAGATGTCGGTTATACTATGGTTTTCCGATGGGCCATACAAAATCTATGTCGATGACATCCGGGTTGTGGCCATCACGAAGCCCCAACCCGTAAATCTTGCATCCACGGCAGGCATACTTTCCGAGCTTCCCTCGGGGACTCTCTGGAAACAGGCGAATTTCCGGCGGGTCGATGCCACAGGCATCCCGGCTGGAACTCGACCATTGTCGGCGGTCGAGCTGAGCCTCGCCGCCAATGAGCGCGAGCCATTCCAGCTGGTGCTGGCTGCAAAGCAGGCTCTGCCACAACTGACCCTGCAATTCTCCGATCTGTCCGGAGCAGCCGGAACCATTCCCGGCGCTTTGCAAAGCTATGGCGTAGTAAAATTTGTGCCCATGCGCAATCCTGACAACCCGACCTTGAAGGGGGAGCTGGCCGATCCGATCGTGCCGGCTCAGCCTGTCGATGCCGAAGCAGGGAAAAACACGATTTTTTTCGTGAAGATGTTCGCCCCCGCCACTGCTGCAGCAGGGATTTACCGTGGCAGCGTGACTCTGCGTTCGGCCGGAGAAGTGCTCGCAGAAGTGCCGGTGCAGCTGCAAGTCCGGGCGTTTGCCTTGCCGGACAATGCGCACCTGCGCACCTTCTTCTATGGCTCGGTGCCGCATGTTGTCAATGGATATCGGGACACCCGCAGCCGTGCCGAAATCGCCGATGACCTCTCCGGAATATTGCATGACCATCGCATCAATGGCGATCAATGCCTCAACCCGCCTGCGCCGAAATACACCATCGAGGGAGACACGCTCCGGGTGACCGACTGGCAGGTCTTCGATGCCTTTGTGTTCCGGCAATGGGAAAAATTCGGAATGTGTAATTTCACCCTGCCGATTTTGGGAATGCTTGGCGACTACAGCGGCTGGTTCAGAAAAGGCGACTTGAAAGTCTTTGGCGAATCCTTGTTTTCCGAGCGCGCCCGCAATCTGAGCGGCCAGTACGCCCGCCAGCTGGACGAGCACTGGCGCGCCACTTTCCCGTCACAACTGCGATATTTCTGTTATATCTATGATGAACCGCAAGTCAAGGTTTACGAAGAGCTGAACCGCCTGACTGGCGAGATCAAGCGCCAGGCGCCGGAATTCCGTTTTTTTACACCGCATGTGGTCGATCCGGAACTGCCGCATTTCACCGTGTTTGCAGTGCCCTTCGCTTTTGGCGAGATCAAGCCGGAGTTGCAGCGCGGACGCGAAATCTGGTACTACAACTGGCCGCATCCCCTCGATCATCACGACTACATTAAAAACAGGCTCTTTGCCTGGCAGATATATGCCAACAACGGAGAAGGAGGCTTGACCTGGGAGATAACAGCTACACTCGGCGCGGAGGTCAACCCCTGGACTGACCTCGAAAAAACCTACCGCAATGGACACAATACGACAGTCTTCCCCGCCCTTGCCCCCGGCGGGCGGCTTGTGCCCACGCTGCGTCTGGCGCAAGTGCGCGAATCGATAGACGACTTTGATTACCTGAAAATCCTGGAAGCAAAAATTGAGAAACATTTCCCCGGGCATGGGGCTTCGCGGCTGGCTGAAATCGTGCAGGAGTTGCTGCCGGAACTGCCTTTTGACTTCGTCAATGACAGCTGCCTGCTTTATGCACTGCGGGAAAAAATCGCGGCGGAGATCGAGGACTTTGATCGTGCGCCCGTGGCTCTGGTCTGCTCGATCCCTCCTGAAAACAGCGCCACCGAGTTTTCACGGGTGCAATTTACGGTGCTGGCGGCCGATGGCGCCGAAGTCACTTTGGATGGGCAGCCGGCAGGCAAGGTTCGGAATGGCCGCCTCGAAGCCGCCAGGGAACTCACCCGCCTGGGCGAAAACCGTATCGTAATCGAGATCGAGCATGAAGGCCAGAAGCGCTTGCTGACCAGGCGTTACGTCCTAAAGCAAGATGCCAATCGCCCGCTGAATTGACGCACACAATTTTAACAACGAAAAAACACGAAAAGGTACGAAAATTTTTCCAGGGGTTGCTGCTTCGACGGATAAAATGGCACGCGAATTTGTGATCTGGTCTATTGGTTTCTCCGACTGATCAGACGGATCGGTCGGAGAAAAAAGACAGGAATTGGCGGTACCTTAAACGGACTGTCTGCCAATGAGTTTAAGGTTGTTTTTCAATCTAAAAGGGTATATCTTAGCAACAAGTGACACCGCCAGTGGGGCAGCCAGATCAAAATTGCAATGGGAATTGAATGAAACGTATTATATCCTGGAATGTGAATGGGCTTCGAGCCATCCAGAAAAAAGGCTTCATCGAGTGGTTGCTTGGAAGCGGCGCAGATTGCGTCTGTTTGCAGGAAGTGAAGGCGGAACCCAGTCAGCTTGATGCGGAATTGCTCGAGGTGCCGGGCTACCGTCTCGAGCTGTTTCCTGCTGTGCGCAAGGGTTACAGCGGAGTGGCGACCTATTATCGCCAAGAACCGCTCTCCATCGAAAAACTCGGCTTGGATGAATTTGATCAGGAAGGACGAGTGATGATTCTCGAGTATCCGGACTTCTCGCTGCTGAACTGCTACTTCCCCAACAGCCAGGAGGCCGGCGCAAGACTCGAATACAAACTAGCCTTCTGCGAGGCGATCCTTGAGAAGTGCCGTGAACTGGTCAGCCACGGCAAAAACCTGGTTCTCTGCGGAGATTACAATATTGCCCACAAGGAAATCGATCTTGCGCGCCCCAAGGAAAATGTCAACAATCCTGGTTTTCTGCCGGAGGAGCGAGCGTGGATGGATGCTTTCACGGCAGCGGGATTTCTGGATACTTTTCGCATGTTTCATCCCGAACCCGGCCACTACACTTGGTGGTCCTACCGTTCACGCGCACGTGAAAAGAATATCGGCTGGAGGATTGATTATCATTGCGTCAACCAGACCTTCCGCAACCGAGTGTCAGACGCCGGAATCCTGTCGGAAGTCACCGGCTCCGACCACTGCCCAGTAACCCTGACTCTCGATCTGTAAACCTAAAAAAAGTAGTTGACTTTTTTCGTTGATCAGCAGTCAGAATCTATTTTTTGTCCACGAAAAGCACGGAAAACTCGGAAAATTTGTGGGGGTGCAGCTTTGACGGATGGATGGCATGCGGTTTAAAAGTAGCGCAACCGTCCCGGTTGTGATTATTCTGACTGTCGTGGGGTGCGGGAGGGGGGCTTGTCCTGTCCACTTTGTCCACACTGTCCACCACGTCTGACCCGCACTACGCACTACAGAAGACTAACCCATTACGTTCAAAGACCGAT